>NHHQ01000068.1:0-18075 GCA_002170915.1 Rhodospirillaceae bacterium TMED167
AGAACGTTTTGTGGAGGAAACGCTTTCCAGTATAAACTTCCAATTTCTCACCGTTCAGGCAGCAATCGCAGGAGTAATTTATCCAATTGTAATCGGACTTGTTGGCTTGTTATTTCAGCAAGGACAAAGAAGTGCATCGAGGTTGAATGTATTTTTCAAAGAAACAGAAACGGTCTTTACAGGTGGAAGTGCATTATTATTGATAATTGTGATCTCTTCAGAAAGCTTCTTTTTTAAGATATTCAACATAAGAGAGTTATTGTCGATCACACTATTAAATCTAGGCTGGCTAATTTTTAATATTTGTGGAACCGGTCATTTTTTGTGGAAAAGTATCAACTTTCTCCGTCCGGAGCGGCGTCCGCGGATTATCAATCGTTATTTAGCCATGACAATTTAATCAAACGTCATTTCAAACCTTTGTTGGCTGAAATTGATGTGGAGGAATTAGTCTGGCATAGTCTCCGGCACTTCGCTGTTTCTACCTGGATAGAACAGGGGCTCTCAGCAAAATCTGTGCAGACCTATGCTGGGCACAGCAGCCTTTCGGTTACAATGGACCGATACGGCCATATGTTTCCCAACGAAGAGCATAAAGCGAGGATGGATGCAATTGCAGGCGAGATATTGGGCCTGCCACAGAAGCGTACGTAACAGATATCACTTTAAGCCATGGTGGCGGCTTATTAGCAGAAACCGGACTAAATCACTTCTATTTGTTTAGTTCAGCTATTAGCCAGGAACGGACGTCTAACTTTAATTTCCGTGGAATTTAAATTACAATTCCTAAACAAAAATTCCCTGTTAGATTGGTGGATCCTAATATTTCTGGGCGTGATCGGCGGCGCTGCTCAGTTCGCGTCCTACACCTGGTCTCTGGGTTGGATTACACCGTCGACCGCGGGAATTGCCCTCACCCTGGCGCCGATTTCCGCGTTTCTTTTTGCCTGGCCGCTTTTGGGCGAGATCATCAGCCTGCGGGCCATTATCGGACTGATCCTGGTCGTCAGCGCGATTGTCATCATGAACAGACAAACGCACTGATAGGTGTTGGCGAATCCGGTACGCCCGGCCGAAGTTGATGCCGAATGGCGGGCGGACAATTAAATCAGGGGTTTGCCACCGAAACGCTCCTGCCACAGCGGCAGCGCCTCTGAATTGACCACATAATTGGGAACGGTCCCGCGAAGCGCGGCCAGGACCGCCTCTTCAACCCATGGAATCGCCGGGACCAATCCGCCGCCGCGATTGGCTGATACCATATGAGGTGACAACAATACTTTGTCTTCAAGGCCCAGTAGTGGTGATTGGGGATCAGGCGGTTCCTGCGTCATCGCATCAAGGGCGGCGCCGGCGATTTTATCCTGTAAGAGGGCGTCGACCAGCGCATCGGTATCAACACAGGGACCGCGCGCCGCATTGACGACGACGGCGCCGGGTTTCATTTTGTCGATCGCCCCGGTTGAAATGATGTTTCTGGTCTCTTCATTCAAATCGCAGTGCAGCGTGATGACGTCCGATTTTGTTAAGAGCGTCTCCAGGTCGACCGACCGCACGTTGTGGTGCACGAATTTGGCGTCCTCGACATGGGGGTCATACCCCACCAAAGTCACCCGCCAGGGCGCAAACAAATCGGCAATGCGCGAGCCGATCCGCCCGAGGCCGATGATGCCGATCGTGATCCCTCCGTAGCTGTCACTTAGGCGTGAGCCCAGGTAAGTACCGAACAGCGATGGGTCCCGCCAGCCGCCCGCTTTAACGGTGCGGTCCTTTTCCCGCAATTTTTTCAGCAGGCAAAGGATCGCGGCAAATGTTCCTTCCGCCACGCCGCCCCAATTGCTTTCGGTCGGGCTGTGAGTGACCAGGATGCCTTGCTGCGTCGCCAGGTCGAGATCGACATTGTCGTAACCGTTTGAGTAATAGGCGACGAGACGCAGATCGGGAGCGCTGGCAAAGGATTGGTCATTGATGCGAAGCGTTCGGTTTGCGACACCGGCAACCGCCACGGTGTCGGCGTCGAGGATCAGATCTTCGGGCCGCGCGCCTTTTATGTGAGCATCCCAGCGACCGCCCTCCCAGATGGCCTCGGCACCAGCCTTTTCGAGCCTGCGATAGGAATCGCCGCTCTCATCGACGGCGTGATAGATCCTGACCTTTGGTTTCGCCATTTCGATTATCTCCTAGGATCGGGTCGCTGCGGCCTTGAGGTCGGGCTCGGCCTGCGGTTGACCGCCGAGGCCGAGGGCTTCTTCAAGCCGCGCCATCTCATCACCGATGGCTTCCGCCGTCCCGCGCACCATCATCGCAAACTCCCGGGTTGCCTCGGGTGTACAGCGTTTTTCCGAGATAGCCATGCTGACGCTTGCCAGAATCTCACCCTGGCCGCCGAAGATGGGCGCACCAACACCGACAACGCCCGGATCGACCTCGCCTGCCTCGCTGACATAATAGCCGGCCTTGCGTATGGCACGCAGATGCGCCCGGAAGGCATTCCAGTCGTTTCCGAGACCCGCCTCACGGATTTCCTGAGCCTGCTCGAGAAAAATGTCTTTGAGGCGGCGGGTCGCAAGGTTGGCAAGAATGATCTTGGTGGTCGCACCATAAAAGAGCGGCATGGTTCGACCCCGCGCAAAGCTCACCCCGATGTCTTCGGCGTCGCCTTCCTGATGAATGCAAAGCACCGTGTTCGGATAAAATCGGCCAAGCATGACTATCGCACGGCTTTCCTCACGAAGTTGCGCCATCAGCGGTGGTGCCACCCGCAAGAGCGGATCGGTGAGCCGAATCTGTCGATCAAGCTTCAAGATAACGGGCCCTAGTGTATAGGCGCCACTAGCCATCGGTACCAAAAGACCGGAATCCGTCAGGGCACGGAAATACCGATAGATGGTGCTCCGCGACCGGCCAAGACGTTCGGTCGCGTCGTCAATCGTCCAGACGGGTTCCCTTGTCGAAAACAAGTGCAACACGTCGAGCATTTGGTTGAGGCTACTCATGCTGATCCACTTTGTTGGTCACCGCGCCCAGGCTCACGTCTTCGGTTCAGAAACGGCGTCCACCCAGGGTTCGACAACGCGTTTTGCGTCGAACGGGGGCCACCATTTGTCGATGCCCAGCGCCTCGGCGATGGCATTCGCCCCGTTGTACCCGGACCCACCAGTTGCATGACCGCCTGGATGGGTCGAGGAGCCACACATAAAGAGCTTGTCGATCGGGGTCTTGTACTGCATGCCGGGCCAGGGACGATTCCAACCCAACTGACTGACGGTGATCTTGCCGCATGTGATGTCGCCTTCGATCATGTTGGGAAGATACTCCTCGATGTCTTTTGGTGTATAGGCAAATCGCCCGGCGATGTTTTCATCGGTCATGTTGGGCGCATATTCGCGCAGCTTGGCAATGAATTGTTCGCCGACCTCTTTGGCGATCTCGGGCCATTTCTCAGCACCGCCGTCGGCCAGGTCAAACGGAGCCGGCAAACCGATATAGGCGACGTGACATCCTTCGGGTGCGGACGTTGGGTCAAAAATGGTCGACAAACCAAAATCGACACCGATGATCGGCGGGATCTTGCCGGACGCCAACGCGTCCCCGATCCGTTCAAAATCGCCCTTTTCTTCGAAACCGATGGTGAACTTCCAGGCATCATTGATGAGCGGTTCCTGCTCGGCCATCGTAAAGCGCGGCCGGTCCTTCAAGGCGAGGTGGACCCGGAACAGCGACGCTCCCTTGAATTGGAAGTCGGCTGCTTTTTCGGCCAGATCACCCGGCAACTTTTCCTCGTCGATCATGAAGAGGAAGGTGTGGACCGGGTCGATGGCGCTCGCCACAAAACGATCCGCATGGATCTCGGTTCCATCCCCAAGGGCGATCCCATAGGCCGCATTGCCCTCGACCAAGATCTTCGCAACCGGTGTGCTTTCAAAAATCTCACCACCGTTTTCCCGGACGATTTTGGCCAGCGCCAAGGGGATCTGTTTGATGCCGCCAACGACATGGGTCGTTTTTTCAACAAACCAATTGAGGATCGTCTCCAAAACGAGAGCTGGGAGACCTTTTTCGTTGACGTCATATTCAGCCGATGTGGCGCCACGGATGAACGACAATCGGCAATAGTCGGATTCAAACAACTCGTAGGCATATTCGAGCGGGCTGTAGTTGCGCACCACGTCCATATACTCCTCGCCACCCTCGTGGCTCAGGATCCATTTTTCCCATTCCTTAGGTGGTTTGGGCGGTGAGTAAAGTTCTGGCAGGATGAAGTCGACATACCAACGCCGCCACTTTGGTGCGATCTGGCGATACGTTTCGGCGTCTTTTTCAGAGATCCGCTTGATCGACTCGTATGTCTTTTGCCAGTCCTGATGGTAGATGAAATATTCGTCCTTGCGCACGAACGCCATTTTGGGATCGGGAAAGACAAATTCGACGCCGTACTTTTCGAGTTCGAGATCGAAATTCGCCGGGCACTCGTGAATCTTGGAATAGTGTGCATGGAGCTGATGTTTGAAGCCGGGAGCCGTTACCTCGTCGGTGGCAAATCCTCCGCCGACGGAATCGCGCGCTTCGAACACCGCGATCTTGAGGCCGGCCCTTGCCAGATAGGCCGCGGTGATCAAGCCGTTGTGGCCCGCGCCGATAATGATTCCATCGTAGCGTTTGTCGCTCATGCCGGTCCTCTCCCAAGAGCACATTAAGCAGAATATTTCGTAATTTGATATTTGTCAATATTTTTAAATTGTGATATATCTGCCCAATCAAGTGGTTTGCCGCAAAAGGCCTAATGGGTAACTCGATGAAAATATTGACGTTTGTGAAGCATGTGCCGACATCGGCCGTCACGCCCCGAATTGCCGAGGCGGGCGATCGCATTGAAGAGAGCGGGTTACAATACGAGGCCAACGAGGCCGATATCTACGCCATCGAAGAAGCTGTCCACCAAAAAGGGGAAGCCGGGGGCGGCGAGATAATTGCCGCAACCATCGGGCCTGACCGAGCCAAGGAAGCGCTGCACCTAGCCTATGCCAAGGGCGTCGACAAGGTGATCCATGTCATGGACCCGGTGTCAGGGGGGAATGATGCCGGCGTGAACCGATCGGCGGCCGAGGCCGTTGCCAACAAAGTGGGGCCTGATCTCATTCTGTGCGGTGTTCAGGCAGAAGATGACCTGCAGGGCGAGTTTGGCATCTCCTTGGGACAGGCCCTCGAGATTCCCGTCATCACCGCCGTCACTGAAATCAATTTGGACACGGATCAAAAAACCGCAACCGTCGTCCGTGAAATCGGCGCTGGTTTCAAGGAGGAAATTGAGGTCGACCTGCCCTGCGTTCTTACGATCCAATATGGCATCCGGCAGCTGCGCTATACACCTATTATGCAGCTCGTCCGAATGCGGAAAAAGCCGATCGAGACGCTTGATCTGGCCGACCTTGGCGTTGCGGCAACCGGTACCAGAGGCGGCATGAGAGTGGTCCGTTTGGCCTACCCGGAGGCCGGCGGTCACTGCCAAGTCCTCGACGGTGCGCCGGGCGAAGCCACCGACAAACTCGTCCGCCAATTGGCCGAAATCGGAGTGCTGAAAGATGCCGGATAACGATGTCCTCATCTTGTGTGAATCGGGCGATGGCCAGGCCGATGTCGGCAACAACCGGCTGATCGCGACTGGGGCGAAACTCGCCGACCAATGGGGCGGCCGGCTGGTCTGCTTATTAGCCGGAGGGGCCGCGGACGAAACCGCACCCTTGATCGCGCCCCATGTCGATGCCGTCCACGTCGCCGACTTTGCCGGTGGGGATCACAATTCCATCGCCCACGCGCACGCCGCCCAGGCCCTCGTCGACGAGCTCAACCCTGCGGCGATCCTCCTGGCGCAAACCTTTCTGGGCATGGACCTCGCACCGCGGATCGCTGGCCGCCTCGGCGTACGCGCAGCAAGCAACTGCCTGTCGATCACGCCCGCGGGCGACGGTGTGACGTTGACCCGCCCGGTGCAGCGCGGACGGATGATCGCGACCGTCGAAGTCGACGTGCGCCCCCTCGTGGCAACCCTCCAGCCGGGGACGGAGGACCTGGGCGCAGGCACGAGAAACGGTGAGGGCAAGACCTTTCCCGTCCCCGCCGACATCGACGCCAAGGTCCGCCCCCTTAGAACGATCGCCCCGGAAGAAACCGGCGTCGATCTCGCCAAGGAAGAGATCATCGTCGCGGGGGGCCGTGGGGTTGGCGAAAAAGAAAATTTTGCGCTCATCCAGGATCTGGCCGCGGCCCTTGGAGGCGAGTTCGGCTGCTCGCGCCCCCTGGTCGATATGGATTGGTTCGACACCGACCGACAGGTCGGCCTCTCCGGCAACAGCGTGAAGCCCAAGCTTTATGTCGCCTGCGGAATATCGGGTGCGCGCGAGCATCTGCACGGCATGAAGGAATCCGAGGTCATTGTTGCGATCAACCAGGACGCGGAGGCCCCCATCTTCGAAGTGGCCCATTACGGCATCGTTGGGGACGTCAACGAGATCCTGCCCGCCCTGATCGAACGCGCCAAACGAACGTGAAAGGAGGTCGTCGTGGAAGGCACCGCCGAACCAGGGCGTGAACTGTTTCAGTCGCTTTCGCCGGCGATGATCGTTGTTTTCTACGCTGTCGCATTCGCCTCAACCGCGGCATTCGCCTACGGCATCTGGCGACGGGTGCGGAAGTATCTCACCGCCAAGCCGCCAACCCAATCAACGCCTCTCAAAGTATGGGCCCGCGCCTGGTCGCTGGTCCAGACCATGGCAGCCCATTCGACCCTGCGGAAACGAAACACGTGGGTTGGCCTTGCCCACGCGATGATCTTCTATGGGTTCCTCGCTCTTTTCATCGGTACCACGATCATTTTCATCGACCACGATATTTTGGGACTGATTTCCGCGGAGCTGCGGTTTTGGAGGGGTGATTTCTACACATGGTTTTCGCTCGTGTTGGACCTCGCCGGTCTGGCGCTTCTGCTCGGGCTCTTGTTCATGGCAGCGCGGCGTTGGATTGCAAAGCCGGCGCGGCTTGACTATGCGAGACCGGACCGCGAGGAAACAGAATACAACCGCACGGGTTATCGCCTCGACGATCACATCTTTTTGTGGGGTCTGATCATTCTCACCGCGACTGGATTGCTGCTTGAGGCACTCCGCATCGCCATCGATTTTCCACCCTTCGAGATTTGGTCCGTCGTTGGATGGAATGTGGCCAGGGCGTTTGCCGGTCTCGGATTGACCTCTGACGGCGCCGCTCAGGCCCATCCGATGGTCTGGTGGGGTCATGCGATTTTTGCCCTCTCGTTTATCGCCTACCTCCCCTATTCGAAGGCGAGCCACATGCTGCTGGCGGCGGCAGGGCTGTTCCTGCGCGACCCCCTCGCCGGGAAACGGTTGCCCGCAATTCCCGAAGGGGCCGAACAAATGGGCTATAGGGGTCTCGGCGACTTTTCCCGCAAAGAGCTCCTCAATCTTGACGCCTGTACCAAATGCGGCCGCTGTCATGCCGCCTGCCCGGCCGCAGCAAGCGGGGCGCCTCTCTCTCCGCGGGATGTGGTTTTGGAGTTGCGTGAGGATGCGGAGAGTGCCCTCGGGCCCCTCACCTTCCTCCGGGAAACGAAATCAAAAACATTCACAGGCCCCATCGAAGGCGTGGGCCTGAAATCGGAAACCCTGTGGTCCTGTACGACCTGTCTGGCCTGTGTCGATATCTGCCCCGTGGGGGTCGAGCACGTCCCGATGATCGTCCAGATGCGGCGCACTTTGGTTGAACAAGGCGACATGGACCTGACGGTTCAAAGCACCCTCGAAAACATGATGCGGTTCGGCAATTCATTTGGCGCGCCCGAGGCCGATCGCGGCACGTGGACGGAAGACCTCGACTTCGAGATCAAGGACGCCCGGACTGCCCCGGTCGAGTATCTCTGGTTTGTCGGAGATTTTGCATCTTACGACCCGGCAGCGCGCAAAAACACGCAGAAGGCCGCCCGCATCTTCAAGGCGGCTGGGCTCGACTTCGGCATCCTCTATGATGGTGAACGGAACGCTGGAAACGATATCCGGCGCGTGGGGGAAGAAGGGCTCTTCGAGCTTCTGCAGGAACACAACCTAGCGGCTCTTGAGACAAGCGACTTCAAAACGATCATCACCACCGATCCACATTCCTACAACACACTCAAACACGAATATCCGGATATCGGCGACAAGGTTCGTCACTATACGGAGGTGATCGCCGACCTCATCGACGAAGGCAAGATCACCATCAAACAAAAGATCGACAGTACCGTCACCTATCACGACCCGTGCCATCTATCGCGTTATGCCGGAATTACCAATGCGCCGCGACGTATTCTGTCGGCGCTCGGCGTCAGGCTGGTTGAGATGGCCCGCCACGGCACGAACTCTTTTTGTTGCGGCGGCGGGGGAGGACGCATCTGGATGGGCGAAACGGGTTCCGGCAACCGACCTTCCGACCAACGACTTGACGAGGCGATGAGCCTCGACGGTGTCGATAAGATGGTCGTGGCTTGTCCCAAGTGCTTTTCGATGTTCAACGCAGCCCTTGGCAGTCGGAAGGAGGTTTCGATCGAAATCGGCGACCTGCTCGGCCTTCTGGGGGAGGCAACGCTCTGATAGGCTCTGATGAGCTTGATCGGAACCTTTGGCTGACAAATGGATTGGGACCAAAAGAAATCGAGGAAAGGGTGAGAGAATGGCACTAGCGACAAACGCTGATCACATGTTGATTGGAGGCGAGCTCGTCCACAGCGTCACCGGTGAGTTTGACGATTCGATCAATCCGGCAACCGAAGAGGTGATCGGGCGTAGCCCCCGCGCCAGCGCCGAAGATGTTGACAGAGCGGTGCAGGCCGCCAATGCCGCCTGGCCCCAATGGTCCGCCCTCGGACCGGCCAGCCGGGCCAAAGCCCTGCGGGCGTTTGGCGAGGCAGTACAGGAACGCGCCGAAGAGATTTTGCATGTCGAAGTGAAGGACACGGGCAATACGATTACGCCCATGCGAGGCGACGTGGGCATGGGTGTCACGAGCTTGAATTACTATGCCGGACTGGCTCACGAACTAAAGGGTGAAACCTTCCCTTCGACCGAGGACAAACTCCACCTGACGCTGCGGGAGCCCTACGGGATTGTCGCGCGCATTGCCCCCTTCAATCACCCGCTGATGTTTGCGGTGGCCAGAACGGCGGCAGCGCTCGCCGCCGGCAATGCAGTGATCGTCAAACCGCCCGAAACGAGCCCGTTGTCTGCCATGGTGCTGGCGGAGATAGCGCAAAGCGTGCTGCCGCCGGGTGTGTTCAACATCTTGACGGGCGACGGACCTTCCGCAGGGGATGCAATCGTTCGCCATCCGGAGATCAAACGCATTGCGTTCATCGGCTCCGCCAAAACCGGCCGCATGATCCAGAAGGCGGCCGCCGAAGTCGCGGTCAAGCATGTGACGCTCGAGCTTGGCGGCAAGAATCCGCTGATTGCCTTCGCCGACGCAGATCCCGCCAAAGTCGCAGAGGCCGCGATCAAGGGCATGAACTTCGCCTGGCAAGGGCAATCCTGCGGCTCGACCAGCCGCCTGCTGCTGCACACCGACATTTACGATGCGGTGCTCGAGCAGATTGTCGAGAAGGTCAGCTGTCTGAAGCTCGGCGATCCGATGGACCCGGACACAGGTATGGGGCCAATGAACTCGCTCCGTCAATACGATAAAGTTTTGTCGTTCTTTGAGAGCTCGGTCAAAGACGGCGCCAAACTGATGACCGGCGGAAAGGTGCCCGAAGGCACTCAATTTCAGAAAGGCTTCTGGGTCGAGCCCACCGTCTATGCAGACATCAAACCCAGCATGCGCCTTTGGCACGAAGAAGTTTTCGGACCGATATTGGGCGTCGGGCGATGGTCAACCTTTGATGAAGCGGTCGAACTCGCCAACAGCGTCGAATACGGGCTCACGGGCGCGGTTTGGACCAACAACATTCATGATGCCCTGAAGATGGTCCGCAAGATCCGCTCAGGCCACACTTGGATCAATGGTGTGGGCGCTCATTATCTCGGCGTCCCTTTCGGTGGTTACAAAAATTCCGGCGTCGGACGTGAGGAAGGCATCGAGGAAATGTTCAGCTACACCGAAGCCAAGACCGTCAACATTGTCTTGGACTGATGGCGTTCACCGACAATCGTACAGAAGGAGATTTCTAACAATGGCGACAAGANCAAACAAAAGAGACGGGGGCGAAGCCGTCGTCGAAGCGATCCGCAATCTCGGCATCAAGAACCTGATCATGTCACCGGGGTCGGAATGGTCACCCGTCTGGGAGGCGTTAACCCGACAACGCTACGAGAATATTCCGGGTCCGAACTATATGCAGATCTGGCACGAGAACCTCGCGGTCAACATCGCCACCGGCTACACCTTCATGACGGGCGAGCCCCAGGCTGTGCTGCTTCATGCGGGGGTTGGCCCTTTGCAAGGCATTATGGGCATGCATGCGGCCATGCAATCCGAAGTGCCGATGCTGGTGATGGCGGGTGAGTCGATCACGCTGGGTGCTGATCTCGACCTCAAAGTGGAACCGCAATGGTACGGCGGCGTCAGCCCCGGCGGCATCGACAAACTGGTGTCGAACTCTGTCAAATGGTCCGCCCTCGTCCCAAGCGCGCCGACGCTCTACCGAAGCATAACGCGAGCCGGCGAAATGGCCCTGCGCGGACCAAAGGGACCGGTGTTCCTTGATGTTCCGATAGAATATATGTTGGAGGATTGGGTGCCGGACCGTGAGCTGTCGGAGGTTCCGCCACCGTCCCAAACCCAGGCGATTACCGCTGAGCTTGAGCAATTGGTGGCCGAGATCAACGCCGCCAAGAACCCGGTGATCATCACTGAATTCGCAGGCCGCGTTCAGGGGGCCTTTGAGGCCTTGGCGGCGTTCGCCGATGCCGCCGCGATCCCCGTCTTGGGCGGTCGGACGACGACCTATGGCAACTTCCCGACCGATCATGACCTCTGGCTTGGCATCGAAACCTATGAGCACCTGGCCGACACCGACCTGGTTCTCCTGATCGGATCGCGCACGCCCTGGTACCCACCCTCGAATTGCCCAACCCAGGGCAAGATCATCGCCATCGGCGATCATCCTCATAAGGAATGGCTGGTCTATCAGGACATGCAGGCCGACACTTATGTCGAAGGCGACCTGACCGAGACGTTGAAGGCCGCAACGGCCCTCCTCAACGAAAAAGGACCGTCCGACAGCGTAAAAAAAGAACGCCGCGCCAAATGGACCGCCGTGCATACGGACTTTATGGGCACGTTGAAAACACAACGCGACGCCGCCGCCGAAACAGGTGAGCTCAACGCCCTCTCGGTCGCCCATGCCGTCGAGGAGGTAATGCCAGCCGACACGGTGTTTGTGGACGAGACCATCACTCACTTCCTCAAATTCCGCAATCATCTGTCAATGAACCACCCGAACTCGCTCTACAAACAGACCGTGAGTGGATTGGGGCAATGTTTGGGGCTCGGCTTGGGGCTCAAAATGGGCGCCCCGGAGCGCCCGGTCGTCGTTTTCGTCGGCGACGGGAGCTTCCTCTATAACCCAATCACCCAGGCGCTAGGCGCTTCGCGTGATTACAAAATCCCAATCATCATTGTGGTGATGAACAACAACGGCTATCAGGCCATGCTGAATGGCCACAAGCTTTACTATTCTGACGGCATGATGAAGGAAACCGACCTCACCTATGGCTTCGACATCGAGTCGCCCGCCTTCGAAGACGTCGGCATCCCGGTCGGCATCAAGGGCGTCAAGGTGGACGACTATGCCGCCTTCAAAAAAGCGCTCGAAGACGGCAAGGCCGAGAACGAAGCCGGACGCTCGATGATCATCCACGCCGTTCTGCCGGAATAGGAGCTCCCGTGACCGACCTTGAACAAGCCTACCGAGAACTTGCCATCGCCAACCGCATCCTGGCGCGTGAAGATGTGGTCGATGCCTATGGCCATGTCAGCATTCGGCACCCGGACGATCCGTCACGCTATCTCCTGGCCAGATCGCTGAGCCCGGCCTTGGTAACCCCCGACGACCTCATGACCTTCGATCTGGTCGGTGAGCCCATCAATGACAGCCGCCGTCCTTATGGGGAGCGCCCGATCCACGGCGGGATCTATGAAACCCACCCCAATGTGCATGCGGTGGTTCACAATCACTCCCACGCGGTCATTCCCTATGGTGTGACCGGCGTGCCCCTTCGCCCGATCGTCCATGTCGGATCGGGCATCGGCCAGACCATTCCGATCTGGGACATCGCCGACAGTTTCGGTCACACCAACATGTTGGTGCTCAATATGGATCAAGGCCGGGACCTCGCAAAGTGTCTGGGAGAGAACCGGGTCGCATTGATGCGCGGTCACGGATGCGTCGTGGTCGGACCAAATCTCAAAGAGGCCGTGATGGTCTCGATCTATTTGCAGGTGAACGCCCAACTNCAGTCAGCCGCCATGCAGATGGGGGCCGCCCATGGGCGCGACGTCAAATATTTGACGCCTGAGGAGGAGCGCCTTTACAGCGAGGTGCATTTCTCGCCGCTCTCCATGGACCGGGCCTGGGAGTATTTTCTCGACCGGGCCGACCTCAGCGGCATCAGCGTCTGACATATCCAGGAGATCTTCTTGGCCTCGTCTCACCCCAACATCTTGCTCTTTATCACCGACCAGCAGCGGGCCGATCATGTCGGCTGCTACGGCAACACCCTCCTCAAGACCCCCAACATCGACGCGCTTGCGGCCAAGGGGACGCGTTTTGAGCGCTTCTACGTCGCCAATCCAATCTGCCAGTCGAACCGCGCCTCGCTGATGACGGGCAGGCTCCCATCCTTGCACGGTGTCCGCTGCAACGGGGCGCCGTTGCCCAAATCCGAACGCACCTTTGTGGAATGCCTGCGCGAGGCCGGCTATCAAACGGCGCTCATCGGGAAGTCCCACCTGCAGAATGTCACCGGCCGACCCGCTCCCATTGCGCCGACACCGGAAGATTTCGCGGTCGATGAAAACGGGATCCCCTTGGAAGCTCAGAAAATCAACCTCAGAGGGGATCAGTACGACAACGAACAAACACCCCTCTGGCAGCAAGACCACAATCGCCGGGTCACAGTCCCCTATTATGGGTTCGATACGGTTGACGTCGCCATCAACCATGGCGACTTGGTGACCGGAGACTATAAGCGTTGGCTTCATGAAAACCATCCCCATGCCGATGGCCTACCGGGTCGTGAGAACGCGTTGCCGGACAATCNGATTTCAACACCGCAGGCCTGGCGGACGCGGGTGCCGGAGGAGCTTTATCCGACGGCATTCGTCGGCAAGAAAACGATCGAATTCCTCGAAGAGCATAACCGGAATACGCCGGAGAAGCCCTTTTTCATCCAATGCTCGTTTCCGGACCCGCATCACCCCTTCACGCCGCCCGGCAAATATTGGGACATGTACGATCCAGCCGCGATTCCTTTGCCCAGGTCCTTTTATGGCGGCCAGTCGCCGATCACGACGTTCATGCGAAAGGAGCTGGCAGAAGGTGACCCCAACCGTGAAGCCACACTGCCCTATGCCGTGACGGAACGAGAGGCCCAGGAATGCATCGCACTGACCTACGGCATGATTACAATGATTGACGACTGGGTGGGCGAAGTTCTGAGAACGCTCGACCGCCTCAACCTCAGCGACAACACGATCATCCTGTTTACCTCGGATCACGGTGACTATATGGGTGATCACGGATTGATGCTAAAAGGGCCCATTCACCTGCACAGCATGCTCCGGGTGCCGTTTATCTGGTACGACCCGCAGCAGAATACCGTTGCCGCGACGTCCGCCCTTGGATCGACCATGGACATCTCCGCGACCCTGTTCGAACGCACCGGCGTGCTGCCCTATTATGGAATTCAGGGGAAATCGCTGTTGCCCGCCTTAAATCACCAGACGGCGAAAGTCCGTGACGCGATCCTGATCGAAGACGACCGGGAACGGATCTATCTCGGCATGAGTGATACCCAGCGTCTGCGCACCATGATCACCGAACGCTACCGGATGAGCCTCTACGATCCCCTCGCCTGGGATGAACTCTATGATCTCCGCGAGGACCCGGGAGAAATGTCGAATCTATGGGACAATCCGGAATGTGCCGGGATCAAGGCGGAATTGCAGGCGCAGTTCCTCAAACTGGTGATCGAACATCAGGACCGAACGCCACTCATGGTTCGCCAAGCCTGATTGTCAGCGTAATTGATCGCAGCCGGCAAATTCGGCCAGGACCGATTGTCTCTTCAGGTTGCCGTTGCGGTTTGGGCCCGTCCGAACACGAACTGATGCCAAGCGACATAACCGAGCGCCAGCGCCGTGGCCGGCCAATGCACGGCCGGTAGCGTCACCATGACGGCGACCGCAAGCGCAAGTCTGAAAACCGTTTCCCATGCGGGCAACCGTCTTTGATCGAAGGCGATGACCGCGCTTGAGATCAGATAGATGAAGACCAGAACCCGGAAAAGGACGGTTATAAAATCGCCGATGGCGAAACTGCCACCTTCCGGAAACGCCACCGGTACGATCAAAATTATGGGGTAGTAGGCAAAGATGAACGGGACGGCAAATTTTACCAAGCCGACCCGCAGAGCCATCATCGCTGTTCGGATCGGCGGTGCCTCGGCGATCGACGCGGCGGCGTAGGCGGCCACGGCCACCGGCGGGGTGATCGATGACGCAACGGCGTAGTAAAGAACGAAAAGATGTGCCGCCAGTACCGTAAGACCCAAATTCTGCATGGCCGGTCCGAGGATCAACACAATGGTGAGATAGGCCGGCAATGTCGGCATGCCCATGCCCAGCATCAGCGCCGCTAGTCCTGTGACCAGCAGGGTTAGGAACAGATTTCCGCCGGAAACGACATCGATCAGGATGACGAAATCCTTCGGCAGTCCCGTCGCACCCAGCACGGCGGCGACGATGCCAACAACGGCGATCGCCATCAACAGGCGGCCAAAAGTCAAACCGGCGTGAGACAAAGCTTCGATGATGATGAAGGGCCGCCGCCGGACTTCCGGATTAAAGAAACTTAACGGAATGATCGAGAAAAAGGCCGTCATGCCGGCACCTGCGGCGGATAGCCCCTGCAAAAGGGCGGTGATGACAACGGCGATGGGAACAACAACCATGATCAGGTTGATGAAATCCTGGGAACTGACCTGCAGTTCCGGTCGGTCCAGGTCCTCACTGCCGACTTCCACGCCCAGCCTGCGGGCTTCAAAAACGACACTTGTAAAGAGGCTGGCGTAATAGGCCAGCGCTGGCAGCAGCGCAGCGGTAATGATGACCAGATAGCTGATGCCCGTTAGGTCGGACATGACAAAGGCCGCCGCGCCCATAATCGGCGGCATGATCTGGCCAGCGCTCGACGCCGTCGCCTCGACGCCGCCGGCGAAGGAAGGCGAAAATCCCCGCTGCTTGATCATCGGGATGGTGATGACGCCGGTCGCCACCACGTTGGTAACCGAGCCGCCCGACATGGTCCCGAACAGGCTGGATGCCAAAATAGCTGAATGGGCCGGGCCGCCGCGGAACCCTTTGGTCACATGAACGGCAAGTTTAATCAGCGAACGTCCGCCGCCGGTGCGCTCCAGCATGGTGCCCAGCATGATGAACGGGAACACGGTGAAGATGATGATCCCCATGATCGTGCCGAGAATTCCGTCGCCCTGGTTGTACCAAAGGTCCTCTGAGGTTTCAGGCAGGGTGACCCGGGCCGTCTCAAATATCCAGGGCCAATACTCACCGGTATAAAAATAAACCAGGGCGAGAATGCCGATAATCGACAAAGGGGCGCCCCATATTTTTCAGCTTAGTATGATGAACATGCTGGCGGCGGTCAGCGATACCCAAAAGTGGAACATTTCGATATCGATGAAACCACCCTGTTCTTCCGATATCTGGAGGTTGTAATATTCCCAAAGAACCCACCAAGTGAGCAGCAAGATGGCGGTATCGATGAGACGGCCTAGCCATACACGATCCGGCCATCTAACTTTAAATGTGCTGGTGAAGGAACTGTTGGCGAGCACCAGGAACACAGCGGCGCCGACAAAGATGGGACGAAGGACGATTGCCGGAAACGGACCGATGGGGGCAACGGTCTTCGAGCGCTCTAGGCTCCCCGGTGGACGCCCGGAAGAAGACAATATCTTCACCACAGATTTTCCGCGCAAAGGGGGCGTCAGATGAAATTTCGTTGGCAAACGCTGCAGCATACCATTGCTCCTGCAGAAACCCATCCTTCATGATGACCTCCCTCCCAAACGAATTCTCATTGAATTCCGGCCCGGTCAAACAAAGGCGATACCCCCGTTGACGGGCAAGCTCTGGCCGGTAATGAAGGCTGCTTCTTCTGAAGCCAGAAAAACAGCTGCGCCGATCAGGTCGTCGGCGACTTCAATGCGGGGAATGCATTGACGCGGTACGACATCCTTCATCCGATTTGCATGCGTCAATTTATTATCTTGATTGGATTCGGTTTCGGTTGAACCCGGCATAATAGCGTTGACGGTGATGCCATCAGGTCCGAGCTCGCGGGCTAGTGCTCTGGTCATGCCGACCAGGGCGGCTTTGCTCGTTATGTAATGCGCGTAGGTAATCGGCGGTGGCAAAAGCACGGTGTCCGATGACAAATTGATAATGCGTCCCCACTTGGCCTCACGCATGGTGCCAGCGACCGCCTTAACACAGTTAAAAGCACCGGTGACATTTACCTTAAGAACTTGCTCCCATTCTTCGTCGCTGATTTCGTCAACCGGCACGCGGCTGATGGATTGTAAAAGTGCCGCGTTATTGATCAGTACATCGATCCGCCGATATTCGGTAAGTACTTGCTGGACCATTGTCCGTACGGACACCGGGTCTGCGACGTCTGTTCTAATGGCAAGAGCTTTGCCGCCGGCCTGCAGGATTTCAGCCTCAACGTTCCGCGCATTATCGCCATTAATTTCGGCGATCACCACGATGTCTCCTTGCTCGGCAAAGCCTTTCGCAAAAGCCCGACCGAGCCCCTGTCCACCGCCGGTAACGATTACAATACGTCCTTCCATGTTTGGTTTTCTAATCTAGAAGAAAAGCCCGGGCAACTTATTTCTTTTAAAAGCTATTGCTGTCGGTCAACGGGTACCGTGGTGTTTATGAGCGTGTGTCGCCCGCATAAATTGAAATTAAAGCGCGAGTCCGCTTTGGGTCAAAAGTAGCCTAAATCTAATTTTCTATTATTGTCTGCTTGTTCCCCGCTAGCAGACTTTATCCACAAATCGGAAGATTATTTTTTGCCTGATGTCGGCTTTGAAGGGAACAACGGTCATAGTCTTTAGGCTGCTATTGCGACCGGTGTTAGCCAGAAACGGACATTTTTTTATGTACTCTTTACCGTAGCGTTTGTCGTTTATTGTTATTTGCTTAGGCTAACTTTCTAAAGTGTATGATGCCCCATGCGAGGTAATTTTGATCCGCACCATTGACCCAATGTTCCAGCCCTCGCAGCATATTGTCCACATACTCTTTACCGGACAGAGAGACGGCGAAATCATATCGGTCGCGCACCTCTTCTCCGATCCGAGAGTAGTGTGTTCTTAACTGTCCGAGCATGGGTTCAACAGAAACCTCTTGAAACCCCCGATCTTCTAGTTCCGATCGGTAGAAGGCGAAGGAGCCCATTGTTTCTAAATGAATGCGATCCAAAATCGGTTGCAAAACGCCATCGGGGCAATTATCTGCCTGCATTGGATCCGTGAAAATGAGGTGCCCTCCGGGTTTACAGACCCGAGAAATCTCATCCAGCACCTTTGTGCGTTGCCCCGAATGCAGAAAAGCATCCTGCGACCAGANNACATCATAGGTGGGNCCNTCCGNNGNAATNTCCTCGAAACTTCCGTGNNNGACATTGATTAANCNNTCCAGTNCCGCNNCCNNATTTTTTTCTCGAGTTNAGNNNGTTNTGNGTTTGGCTNAGATTGAGGCANTCCACNNGACANCCNAACT
>NHHQ01000068.1:18080-35485 GCA_002170915.1 Rhodospirillaceae bacterium TMED167
GCNANGTANCGGGCAGATCCGCCATATCCGGAACCCAGGTCGATAACTATTGATTCCGCACTAAGTTCCCCGAGCGCCATTGCCATCGTGGCTACCGTGCGGCGACTGGCGGCGGCAATACTCTCCTCTGCCGATTCATAGAGCCCTATATGGATATCTTCGCCGCCCCAAAAATTCTTGTAGAACTCATCTGCCTCAGAGGAGTCGTAATAAGCCTCGGCTATTGCAACCGTTTCCGACCGGGCGCTAGGCATCTAAGTGTTCCTTTTCCGCGACGTGAACGAAGAAATCGGGTTCGGTCTCCTGATAGGTTTCCTGAAAATCACCATAAGTCTTAACCCGCTGAAATCCGACCTCCCTCATGAGCTTGCGGGTATAGTCCTTTCGGAGCGGGAACATATTGAGGTGATATTCAGACCCGTCGGGGAAGGCATATCGGAATCGGGCAAGACCATCGTCCACATGTTCGGGCTCCGCGGTCACTTGGTCACCGCAGTAGTAATATTTGTGTTTGGAGGAAAAGCCTTTGTCGAGAATGGCGTCATAATTGCGCTGATCCATGATCAGGATGCCATCCCATTTTAGCGCTGCATAAAATTCAGCGAGGGCTCGTCGACGGTCCTGCTCGTCGTGGAGGTGAGTGAAAGAATTTCCGAGACAGATAATTGCATCAAATTTACCGTTCACATCCTTGTTCAGCCAGCGCCAGTCTGCATGAACTGTGTGAAGCATAAGATCTTTGTCACGCGCATTCTCGAACGCTTTGGTCAGCATCTCCGCATTGCCATCGGCACTTGTAACATCGAAACCCGCTTTCAAAAGCTGGACCGAGTGGAAACCTGTTCCGGTCGCGACATCGAGAATTTTTTGTTTGTCGCGGGCTTTCAAAATATCGATGAAGAACCGCCCTTCACTGTCGGCTCGGGCCTCCCAGTCGATCAATACGTCCCATTTTTCCACGAAGGATTGGATATATTCCTGCTGATAAAGTTCCGTATCCCGGCTCTCCAGGGGATTGTTGCCATGGTCTTGAGAAGCGTCAGGTTGTTGGTTCATTGTATTCAAGTGCCTCCACACATTTTTTCCGTGACCTGCACGGCAATACTGACTTACAGGACCTCAAAAACGGGACCTGTTGATGTCATGTCACCCTCCGGAAAGATTTCCGGGATTAACAGCAATCTATTAGAGATATGGCGGTTAAAGGGATCCAGGGACGAAGGCCGTTTTTAAACAGCAACTGATCCACACGGCGCGTTTTATTGTTCTCGTTCCCCATCTTAATGCACATGTAAATGCACCGGATAGCGAGGGACTAACCCCAACGCGCCCACCGCCGGGACGGCCTGTTTTATCTGCTCAACCGGCATATACAGCCGGACCACCGCCCCTGGGAGCATTTGCACCCTAACAAAGAGAGGGGGGGGGGATCAACCGGGTACCAAAGAACGAGTGAGAGTTTGTCCGCTCGGGGTCAGGAACGGAACTACTCTGATCAAGCAATATGGGTCCGCTTCGATGATCAAAGCTGCACAGGATCTTCATTCCCTTGGGACCATATCGGGACCATAACCGCCGATATTTTTATTGATATCAGAGAGTTAGACATCGGTTTGGTCAGGCTCATAACCTGAAGGTCGTAGGTTCAAATCCTACCCCCGCAACCAATAAAAACAATAATTTAGCCGCCTTCTTTCTGAAGGCGGCTTTGTTATATCTACAATTCTGATCCAATTCCGGGTAAGGCTGTGACCTTCAGCATTAAGTATTCGACATGGCTGTACCGGGTCCAGTATGCAATTGTCTTAAAAGTCCAACCTGAATTTGCCAATAACTAGGAGACGCCGATGGTGAANAAATCAACGAACTTCCTGTTTATCTGCTCAGACCAGGAAGTTAGTCACCTCGACTTGCCAGCAGATTTGGAACTGCCTGCCCACGAAAGGCTTAAAGCTAAGGGAACGACGTTTTCGGATTATTATGTGACGACCGCGCCTTGCACGCCTTCCCGCTCAGTCATCTATACCGGCCAGCATACGTCTGCTACCGGGGTAATTACCAATGCTGATAGCCCAGGCAGCCAGGACCTGCCAACCGATATGCCCACCCTAGGTCATATGCTGCGCGACCAAGGATATTACACTGCCTATAAAGGAAAATGGCACATTGGCGGGGCGAGACTACCGGAAACACCTCATCCCTGGTTGCCACCGAGCGCCCGAGATGCATTGGAAATATATGGGTTTTCCGATTATTCCGAGGGTGGTGATAAGGAAGGGCTGACTTGGGAGGGTTTCCTTTGGGATCGAGTCATCGGAGCTGACGCCGCGCGATGGTTACATGATTGTGGCACAAAGCTGAATGATGCGACTACGCCCTGGTGTCTGGCAGTCAATTTTATCAATCCGCACGACATCATGTTTTACATGGCCAGCGAAGGGCAAAATGATAAACGTTTTCATCCGGAATTCGGCTCACCACTAAAGGCCGATCCGCCGGCAACACCTTATGACAAGTTCTGGGATTTGGATTTGCCGCCTAATTTCGAAGATGATCTTTCTGATAAATCATGGTGTGTTCGCAATTATCAACGCTTTTGGTCATTGATGTCGGGTGGTCCAAACCCTGATGAAATTGATGCTTGGCGCCGACTTCGGTCTTATTATTTTAATTGTCTGCGAGATATGGACCAGCAACTTGGCGTGGTGCTGGACGCACTAGAGTCAATTGGTCAGTGGGATAATACAGTTATTATTTATACTTCCGACCATGGAGAGATGTTGGGGGCCCATGGTCTTAGGGAAAAAGGCGCAAATGTCTTTAAAGAAAATCTTCGAGTCCCGCTAATTGTTTGCCATCCCGATGTCTCTGGCGGTGGAGAACGGGATGCTATGGGCTCTGCGATTGATCTTATTCCGACCATCCTCGCAGCAACTGGGCTCGATGAGGGACAACGCGGCTCCCGTTACCCGGATTTAAAAGGCCATGACCTATTGCCGGCGCTAAGCGGTGCAGAGACCAAGCGAGACCAAACTGGTATTCTCATATATAACAGCATTCTGTATGGTGCGAGCGAAGCAGATGTTGTTGTCGAAGGTATCCGCAAATTGATAACTTGCGACAACCCATCCACCGAAGGAGACCCTCCCGGCATATTGCCAGGCGCCCGGGGTTTGATACGTGGCATACACACCGGCCGATTTAAGTTTGCGCGTTTTTTCCGCACGGGAGAGCACCATTCCCCCACCGATTGGCATATGCTGACGACCTACAACGACCTAGAACTATATGATTTAGAAAATGATCCACAGGAATTGGTGAACCTGGCCGCGGACGCCGAAACGCACCAGGACTTAATATTGGATTTGAACCGCCGATTGAACGGCCTGATCAAGCGCGAAATTGGTCTGGATACCGGGCGTGAATTTCCCGGACCGTCAGAGATTTATCAACTAAATATTGTCTAAATTAAGATCAAAATTTTAATCCTAGATTAGTAATATAACCGAAAAATATATCTTACTCTAAACCCAGGTTTCGGATTTTTCACTCAGGGATTATTATTAATTTTTGGCACATTAAACGAGCCCCCTAATTTGTGGCTCGGGCATATTGTTTTTTTGATACGATGGATAATTTACATAAAAATCTTACCGTCACGCTCCATGTTGACTGTGCAGTTCGGACTTTCCTAAAGCCCTCATCATGTATAAATGAAACATTGGCAGGGAACGTATTTAATGTCTTGGAAAGCGCCAACGCGGCGAAAAGTTATGACCCTGGGGGCTGGAGCCTGCCTCATACCCCTAGTATCATGTTTTGCATCTGAACCGGCGCGCGCCCGTATGGGCTCTTCGTACCTCGACGGGCTCATTGCTGCGTTGAGAGCCACNCGGAAAGCTGTTTGTCTTCACGCTGCGTCGTCTTTGGTAGCATTGCCAGTGGGGGCGCCAAGCTACGATTTACATCTCCGACGCGCGGAACTGACACTATCGGATGTGACCCTTATTGCAGGTGAGCTCTTCCATGGCCGCCAGGGGTCAGGTCCCCAATTGCATTCCCTCAGCATGAGCTATAACCCTGAAATCACCGATATGGGGGTTACTCAACTTGTCCGCGCGTTTCCGCCGTCCCTAACCGAGCTAGGGTTAGTGGGTTGCCAGCTGACTGATGAGGCTGGCGTAGCACTGTTAAGCTGGTGCGAGAGCGCTCCATATCTTAGGTTAATCTGCGTCGAGCAAAATCATTTCTCACGGGCCCTGAAAGAAAGACTGCAGGATCTGACGGATCACAAAAAGTTCCTGAATGTAGTGGTCTAAGAAGGTAGTCGGTTGGATCTCACACAAAGATTGATACCGCGTTGTCCTTATAATTTGGCGTTAAAGTTGGGCCCTAAAGTTTGGTAAATGTTTATGACGGAATCCCCATTGTCTTTTGATACGCCGCTTGTGGACAGCTTGAGCATTCGCGTAGTCGTTGACTCGTTTTACGATCAGTTTGCAGCCAAGGTTAATCACGATTCTGTCCAAATCCAACAGGCGAAACGGATGCCGGGGTGGCAAATGACGTCTCTCGCTGGCGAGTGGGGGCTGTCGTTACATCTTTCCTCGCGATGCGGCGATGCGAGCGCAAATTACTTGCTCGATTTTGGCTACACACCGGAGATAATCTCGCGGAATTTCGATATTTTGGAAATTGATCCTCAGAAAATCGACGGTTTGATCCTCAGTCACGGCCATCGCGATCATTTTGGTGGATTGGATGGTTTCGTCAAAAAATACCGGGCGCGCATGAATGAGGATATTAACTTGTACGTCGGTGGGGAGACGGTTTTCCGGGAAAAATGGCTCGGCGGAAAAGATCAGGCGCCGCTCCCCTGGGGCGCGATAGACCGTTCTTCTCTCACGGCGCTCAAAGTGGGCCAGGTATGTTGCGATACGCCGCATAACTTTCAGAATGCTTTCACCAGCGGTTACATCGAGCGGTCGTCATTTGAAACCGTGAGCGGTGGTACACTGGTGGAAAAATTCGAAGACCATTTTTCTGAGAAAGAGCAACAAGGCAAGTTGGTCCTGGATCAACACCCGGATGAACATGCAACTTGTTACATGGTTCAGGGGCGCGGTTTGGTGGTAATCTCCTCGTGCGGCCATGCTGGCATTGTTAATACGGTCAAAACGGCCATGAGCGTAGCGAACACGGACCAATTGCACGCCGTCGTCGGCGGGTTTCATCTGGGTCTGGCTCCAAACGACTATATTGAGCATACCCTTGATGAACTGGAAACGCTGGATCCCGATGTGGTGGTGCCGATGCACTGCACCGGAAGCAAATTCATTGAGCGGATGCGGGACAGGATGCCCGAAAAACTAGTTACCTCGAATTTAGGCGCGCTCTTTACTTTCGGAGCCTAAGCGCCCGGTTACGTGAGGTCCGCGGCCAAGGTCACCGTAATCGAGGGACCGCCGCGCAAAGTTTTGTGGATCCGGCAGGTGCTCGCTGAATTCAGCATAGCCGTTTTTAGCCGGTCTGTTGTATCCGCTGGGCATCTCAGAAGGAGGCAGATATCAACATATTTTTGCTCAACAGCGTCGAAGGCGCAATCGGCCTCCACTCGAAGTGGGAACTTTTCGAGGCCCTTGCTCATTAAATACTCCTGAACAGTCCCCAAGGTGCAGTAGGAAAGCGACATAAGGAGCAGTTCGCCGGCACTCATGCCGATGCCATTAGAGCGGTCGATGGTCACGGTTTCACCACTGCCACTTTTTCCGACTGCGATGCTTGTCGTGCCATCGTTTTCAAAGACTGCGGTCGTTTGAGTGGTCATCTAATATTCCTCGTATAAAACATGTGCGCGGTTGTTTTCAGGGCGCCTTTCGTCAGTATCCGACGCGGTGGGGGCGAGCTCATTATTCCGGAATATTGTGTATTTGGTTTAAACTGGCTCCATCATGCGGCGGCGTCTGCGATGGCTGTGAGAGAACTGCTAAGGTTGTTCTTAAGCTCTTCGTTGTCATAAAGTTGCGTCGATACGAATTTTTCCACCGTCATGCCGCTATCACTGATGGCCATATTAAGGTGGGAGCGGGCGTTATCAGCCTCATCTAATGCCTGGTAACACAACGCCTGATAAAACAGGCCGGCAATCGAGTCGATTTGCATTTTTTTGAANGATGAGAGGGCGTCGGCAGGTTTGTCCAGCCAATAAAGGGACAACCCCTGTGCTTCGAACAGAATATCTGAGCAAAAAGGGTTCAGACGCATAGCCCGCGTGATTTCCTCNAGACCCTCATCGGGTTTTCCCAAATAGCATAGCAAAATCGCATAACGGGCTATGTGGTAGGTGTCGCTCGGACAAATTTCAATGGCCTTCTGGTGGTGGAATATTGCGGTGTCCATATCCCCTTCGATGAGAAGTTTAACCGCACCCATTATGCGGTGCGCCTCAGGATCGTTGGGGTCCAGCTCAAGCGATCGATTCAACGAGGCGAATGCGTCCTCCATCCAATTAGACGGCATGTCATCTGGAAACCATTCTGCATTATTAGCCAATGAGCAGGTGCGCCACGCGTATGCCCTGGCATATTGGGGGTCGAGTTCTATGGCTTTGTCGAAAAATTCTAGTGCTTTTTTGTTGTGGTCGCCCGTTATCGAACCCTTACGATGGTGTTCCAATCCCTTCAGAACAAGATCATAGGCATCCATGCGCTCAGGCTTTGCGTTAGACAATCGTTTGACCTCGTCTCTCTCCACATTTCCGACGATTGTCGATACAATTGATTGCACGAGCTCATCCTGCAAATCGAAAATTTCATCGAGGCTAGCGTCGTAGTTATTAGACCATAACGTGTTGCCGTTTTCTGCAGACAATAGGGAAGTGGCGATCCTTAAGCGCTGGCCCAGCTTTCGTACTTTCCCTTCAAGAACGTATTTAACACCAAGTTCATTGCCGATTTCCGAAATTGATTTATTTTTTTCGGAATATGAGAAACTCGCGTTGCTCGANATAACCACGAGCTTTTTATAACGCGAGAGTGCGGAAATTAGGTCTTCCGCAAAACCCTCGCAAAAATAACCCTGTTCCTCATCNTTGCTAAGGTTTTTAAACAACATCACCGCAATCGAACCGCGTTCCCGCTGATCAACTTGAACGTTTGGGGCGTCGGCTGAACTTATCAGGCCCCGGGTCGCGCCTTTCGATTTTGTAAGGTGATAAGCCCGAATGGGCCGACCTATATTTTTCAGGTCCAATTCTCCAGCGTCTTCAAAGGACACATTGATCTTTAGGTTAACCATGTCGAAAGTGCTTTGCGAAATGCAGATACCGTCCATATTTGCCTCGGCCTCTAGCCTTGCCGCAATGTTGATGGCATCTCCGAAGAGATTGTCTCCGGAGACCATGACATCTCCGACATTGATGCCAATCCGGAAATTCATTTGGTCTTGTGAATCAGCCTGGTTGTTGAGCGATTGAGACCTGTTTTGAACCTGGACCGAGCATTCGACCGCTTTCACTGGGCTAGGAAACTCCGCCAAGACGCTATCACCAGCGGTGTTAAATATTCGGCCGCCAAATTCTTCGATGAGGGAGTCTATAAACTCTCGGCGGATTTCCAGGTTGGTAAGTGTGCGGCCCTCATCGTCCGCCATCAATCTGCTAAAACCGACTACATCGAGGGCAAAAACTGTGCTTAATTTACGTTCCATGTCGACATCAATTTTTCCAGGCACAATTTAGTAGTAATTAAAAGACAGCGTGTAGATTGGGGGGCAAGATTAGAAGCCAGCTATTTGCGCTTCTGTGCTACCCGAATCCTTTATACTTGGTTGCGGAAGAAAGACCAAAGATAATAATTAGTTCCCGTATAAACGATGGAGAGTTGTTGCCAGCCTAGCGGCGGCGGCGGGACAGCGTGTTCATTGCAAACCGATATTTTTCGATGGCTCGGCAAAGAGTGGGGGCAATGCGGGCCAGCGCTTCAGGCATGCCAACGTAAGCGGGAGAGATGCCGGCATCATTCTTCCCCGGTTCCAGAGAGCGGTGCCATCAAATGTGATGGTGTGGTCCTTAACCATCCAGCAGATTTCACCAGGTGCATAGGCGCCACAAGTATGAAAGTGGACAAATTGGGGGTGTGTGAACACGCTGTTCGACCAGCGGTCCGGATGCACCCCTACTGGCGGGAGATAGCTGCAACCAGGATGCATGCCGGCGTGCCACGAATGGATAAAATCGGGATCAATTCCGAACAGGTCGGAGACAAATTTGTAATGCCGTTTGATCTGTTCGACGGTTTTTGCCGGGCCAGTAAATTCTTTGATCCGCCCATTTTCTATATGGGCCAGGGCGGTGCCGTCCAGTGCTGCGTGGTCTGGGGTGTAAACCTTGCAACCTGTTGTCGTGAGATATCGGCTCAGGGCGACTTGGCCGGAGAATGAGGCGGCCCCGATGGGCTGCGGGACACCTAGAGGAAAGCGTTTGATCGATACGTCCCGGGTGTCTTCCCAAGCAGTCTGGGACGTATCGCCCGTTAAGTAGGTGCCCAGAGGGCAGGTGATGACAATCTCTCGTGAATCCCGCATGACGCCGTGAATCGCGCTTTTGAGATCCTCCATGGCCTGATGGGGCGTGGTTCCATAGTCCGATGCCAGCATGTCGGCGGTGCGCGTGTAAACCATAACGGTCCTCTGACCCGGCACCATCTTTGAAAACCGGTCCTGATCCCCGAGCCGGGTGAGAAAAATGGTGCAGTCATGACGCGAGATTTCCTCGGTGACGACTGGGTCTTCCTCGTTCCCTGGCGCGCCGACTGCCAGGCAGGTCGGCTCAACACCCAAGTCTCGAGCTGTTTCCAGNACAGCGTCAACGACCCCTTGATCGTACCAGCCCTCCTCCGGCTTTTCATAAATAACCAGCAGGGAGTCCCGGGCCTGCAATTTGGCGCAATTTTCCAGCAGATTAAGTGCGCCCTCTTTCAATTTAGAAGTGTTTGTCATTTTTGGGGCTGCCTGTAAGCAAAAGCGCGCTGAAATCGCCAGGTAAGATAATCCCCGCAGCTAATGGGGGTTTCCACAGTGCCATCGGTGGTTCCCAGAACCTGATGGGCATCGACAATGGTATCCGGACCGGGATCATAGGCCAGCACAAGGGAGAGCCGCTCCNGNCCCGAGTCGTTAATGACGCGATGCGGAGTAGATCGGTATGCACCGCCCGTCCAACGCTGCAACAGGTCTCCCACATTGATCACGAGGGTGCCGTCCATGGGGCGCGCGTCGATCCAACTGCCGGCCAAGTCTTGGACCTGTAAGCCGCCGATGGAGTCTTGGCATAAAACCGTTAGNACGCCGAAATCCGTGTGCGGTCCGGCACCGAACTGGTCTTTTCGGGGGGGCGCTGGTTGGCTGGGATAATATACATAGGATGCCCGGCTCAAGGGTTTAGCGGGAGATGAGAGGAAAAAGCCCTCTTCCAGGCCTAGTCCAAGGGCAAACCCTCTCATGAGGTCGTACGCCACAAGGTGGGCCTGATCAAAATAGGTCTTGGAAACCTTCCTAAAATGAGCCACTCCGTCGGGCCAAATATTGGTACCGCGCAGCGGGTGGTCTGCCGGGGCGTTGNCAGCACTGTCCTCGGCTCCCCATAGAAAACTCTCCTTGAGATCATAGTGCATGTCATCGCCCATCATGGCGCCCCCCATCCGGAGCCAGCCCCGATGGCTTTCCGAAATGGCCACGCGGTCCTTGACTTCCTCCGGTTGCCGGAAGAATGCCAATGCGACCGCATGGGCGCGCTTGATAAGATCGTCCGGAATGCCATGGTTTTTGACGTAAATAAACCCGACCTCTTGGCTCGCCTGATGCAAGGCCTTGCCGACCTCCGCCGCTCCGCTGCCATCCCGGAGCGGCCCCATATCGATCACGGGGATCGGTCCGGCATCTTTAGGATAATCGAGAGCCATGAGGTTCCTTTGACAACTGCATCGCNTCTGGTGGGTTTATTCTGTGCCGGTGTAATAGCCGATGACGTCACCGTCAGTTGTGACGCCCAAACCATTAAGGCACCGGTTGGCATAGTTGAAATATCCTATGATCTGGTTCGCCTCAAGAATTTCACCGTCCGTGATGCCAAGTCTCTTCATCTTGACGACATCTTCCTCCACCATCTCCGCAGGGGTAAGCGTCAGTTTTTCGGCATACTGCAGAAATGCGAGTTCGGCGCCGTCAAACATATCTTGAGGGGACCGGCGCTGGAGACATTGTTCTAACTTGTCCGCCCGGGCGTCGTCCCCGATCAGATGTTTCGCGTTGCGCCAATGATTTGCAAAGGAGTAATTACAGTCGTTCAGCAGGGAGACGTAAGAGCCGATGGTCTCCTGCAGCCACACCGGNAGGATNTTGNTGTCGTCATGGAGTGCGGCNCGGTAGAGNAGGATATGACCCCGCATGGTNTTGGGGCGGAGGGAATGCACGCGGAGCACGTTGTCCACCGTTCCGTGNGGTGTTCTGGANAGATCNAGNGCGTCTNTCAAGTCGCCGTNNGCGTCCTCATCTGAAATCATNTCGATCCATGCNGACATNTTCGTCTCCNTGACCGAGTCCATAGAATTTAACGCGGATAATATCCTCGTCAATTAATTTAGGACCCGGGGTAAAAGCGGGAGCTACGGGCGTGTTGAGGAAGGGGCTCCAGAGCATCTGGAGATCCAGGTCCAGCTATCTTTGCGATGCCCAGATAGAGCATATATCTGCCAATAAACAACCGTCGCTTTAGGTCCGGTCGGTTGATCGAAGGGTCATTCTAGTGGTTTGGATGTTCGGTGTAGTTTTTGGCTTTTGAAGTTAGAATAGAGTTCCAGATCCATGAGGCGCCATCAGGAGGGGTGTGCAAAAGGAGAAACACAAAATTTGTTAGTCCGAATTGCAACTCATCCGCCAGAATGGCCGGTCATGGGTCTGGAACAATAAAGGTGAAGGTTATGACCTGAGCTAACTCGAGGCTGCTAGGCAGCGGGAGAATGCGTTGGCCATATTCTCCATCAGTTCAAAATACCCATCCGGGCCGGGTTTGATTCCAGATCCAAGAGGATCCAGAACCCCTGCTTTCGCTTTACTGTTAGCAATTAGAGTTTTCACGATAGCAGGTTCGAACTGAGGTTCTGAGAAAATACAGTTTACTTGAGCACTTTTGACCTTTGAGCGCAGTTCTTTTATCCGCTTCGCGCCCGGTTTCCTCTCGGGGTTGACCGTAATACTTCCGACACCGTTCAAACCATAACGTTTTTCGAAGTACTGATATGCATCATGGAAAACGAAAAACGGAGAGGATTTGACGGGGATTAAACTATCTCTGAGTTTATTGCTCAGAGCCTGTAAACGAACCGACACATTTTTTGCGTTAGCATCGTATACAGCTGCATTTGCGGGATCCACAGATTTTAGCTTCTGTGCTATCGCCAGGACCATTATGCGCGCATTTCGTGGGTCCAGCCAGACATGCATGTCGTGCTCACCGTGCCCATGTCCCGCATGGTCATCGTGTCCGGCATGCTTATCGCCATGCTCTTTTCCATGATCGTCGTGGTCGTCATGCTTTGCATGTTTATTGCCGTGTTCTTTTTCATGGTCATCGTGCCCGGCATGCTTATCGCCGTGCTCTTTTTCATGATCGTCGTGACTGCCTTCCCCCTCCCAGGCGCCGCCCTCTCTATATTTTAGCAATTTGAGGCCCGGGGTCTCTCCAAGTTCCACGGAAACATCTTTTTTAGCCAAGGTGTCGATGGACTTCGTCATAAACGACTCGATATCATGTGCTATCCAGAAAACGGCGTCTGCTTGGGATATCTGGCGCGCTTGTGAGGGTTTGAGAGAGTATGTGTGGGGGGAGGCATTACCGGTAAGTAATAGCGTAGGTTTTCCGACGCCATCCATAACCGCTGCTACCAGAGAGTGTATGGGAAGGATCGACGCAACTACCTTAGGAGCAGACTGGGCAGTGGATAGGCCAATAGTGGCTGCAAATACAAATACGGTGAGCAGGGAAACTTTGAAAACATGCCTTTTCATTTTTTTACACTCATATAAAGTTGTTTGAAAGTTATAATGTTATAATATAACATTTTGTTGGTTGAGCAAGTTCTAATTAGGGAAGTGANAACTGATGTCCTTTCGAAAACAAGGTCCCAAAGCATGGCAAAAAGAACATGACCATTTGGCCTGCGTAGAGGAAGCAATTGCGCGGGCACGCCAAGTCTGTTTGGAAAAAGGTGTTCGGCTTACCTCGATGCGTCTGCGAATTTTGGAACTCGTTTGGCGGAACCATAAACCTGTTGGTGCCTATGCGCTTTTGGATGAGATAAAGCTCGTCCATCAATCGGCGGCGCCACCGACGATATATCGGGCTTTAGACTTTCTCATGGAGCATGGATTAGTTCATCGCATCCAAAGCCTGAATGCGTATGTGGGATGCAGCGATCCAGGCCATATCCGCAGTGGCATTATGCTTATTTGCAATGGTTGCGGTGACGCCCTTGAAATAGACGAAGCGACCATATCAGAGTCTATTGCTTCATTTACCAGAAAGTTGGGTTTTGAGGTAACATCTCAATCTATTGAAGCTACCGGTATGTGCCCCGGTTGCCGAGTGTAAGGCTAGTGCGTGGATAATTTTACGAAAATGGTGACCCTGGATCCGTTAATTCAGTTGAAGGACATTGAAGTACGCGTCGGGCAGAAAACGCTTGTGGCCGGAATCAGCCTGTCTATCCAAAATGGCGAAGTAGTATCGATTATCGGGCCGAACGGCGCTGGAAAAACAACTCTTATAAAGACCGTGTTAGGGCTTATTCAGCCGAGTGATGGAGAGGTTACCCGGAGAGTTGGGGTTGCCATCGGTTATATGCCTCAGTACCTGCCAATAGATCGGAATATGCCGCTTACTGCTCGCCGGTTTTTAGATTTAGCGGGCCGGTTTGGGGCGAGCGCACGTTCGCGCGTACTTGAGGAAACCGGAATACCCGACATAATTAACAGTAGCATCCATGATATCTCGCGGGGCGAATGGCAACGTCTCCTACTAGCCCGGGCGCTTCTTAAAGAACCAGACTTACTCGTCCTAGACGAGCCGGTGCAAGCTGTAGACGTGGCGGGACAGGCTGAGCTTTATAAATTGATCGATGATGTTAGACACCGTTACCAATGCGGTGTTCTGATGGTATCCCATGACTTGCACTTGGTTATGTCGACAACCGATCGCGTCGTGTGCATTAACACACATCTTTGTTGTGAGGGGCACCCGGATGTCGTCAGCCAAGATCCCAGATATGTGGCTCTATTCGGAACTGGCATTTCAGAAACCCTCGCTCTTTACAGGCATGCTCATGATCATGAGCACCGCATTGATGGCTCCATTCACAACGAACCCGCCCCTTCCAGGAGGTCATAGCCAGTGGATGATTTCCTTGTTAGGGCGCTTATTGCAGGTCTGGGGGTTGCAGCGGTTACCGGGCCGCTCGGTTCCTTTGTCATTTGGAGAAGAATGGCTTATTTCGGTGATACTCTTGCGCACTCGGCATTATTAGGGGTCACTCTTGGGCTTTTTCTTGGCATCAACCTAACAATTGGCGTCTTTGTATCCTGCATAGTTGTCGCGATACTGCTTGTTGCTCTTCAAAATCGAGTTCAGTTATCATCTGATGCTATCCTTGGCATTCTGGCCCATGGAACCTTGGCCCTTGGATTGGTTGCCGTCTCTTTCCTAGATGACGTTCGTATTGATCTAATGGCCCTGTTGTTTGGCGATATTTTAGCGGTAAATTCAACGGATTTACTTTTGATATATGCCTCCGGCGTATCCATTCTTCTTTTAATGATAGTGATGTGGCGCGCGCTTGTATCCGCGACCGTTCATGAAGATCTCGCACGCGCTGAGGGGGTGCCGGTAGAAAAAATAAACATACTACTGATGCTATGCATCGCTTTAACAGTGGCTACAGCCATGAAAGTGGTCGGCATATTGCTGGTCGCAGCCCTTCTAATAATTCCCGCGTCCTCTGCACGGTCATTTAGCCGGACACCTGAGCAAATGGCAGTCTGTGCCTCAGTAATTGGTGGTGTTTCGGTGGCAGGCGGCCTTTTGTTGTCCCTATATTTTGATACGCCAACCGGGCCATCTATTGTCACCTGTTCTTTGATGCTGTTTGCTGTCTCCGCGGGCGTCCGCAGCATAAAACTCTAAATTGATGCTTACCGTCTGCCACCTTTAAATCATGGCGCCTTTCGGCACCTCGAGGCCTAAGAGAGTTCCGCCGTATAAGTTAGCGGTATGGTCGTATTCGAAGATGGCATGCGTTGCGAGAGCATTCACGTCGCGCTGAAAGCGCTGAATTGGCGAATCCATGTAATTTCCGCGGCTGCCAGCGGCAAAGGCGAGGTCATTTACGATCTGGTGGCATTTACGCGCGACATGTGAGACTACGATGCGCATTTCGGCGCGGTGGAACTGGCTAGGTGTTTCCCCCTGCACGACCATCTCCCAGAGTTCATCGATCTTATTCTCGAACAGGCCAATAGTTGCAGCATGTTCCATTTTTATCCCGGCCAGCCTCACCCGCTGTGTCATCAGGTCCTGCTGGCGGTCGCCCGAGTAAGCCCCGACCTTTGTTTCGAGGATATTACTCACCATTTCAAACATGGCGTCTGCGGCCCCGACCAAGGGCCCGACGGCGCCAAATGACATAAAGCTCAGCAGAGGAACGCGCCAAAGCGGTCCTGGGTGAATATCCAATCCCGGAGAGGTTCGCTCCCGTAACGCCTCCACCGGAACACCATGATAATCGGGTATGAACACATCTGTTAGTGTAACGTCATGGCTACCAGTTCCCTTCATAGCGGCCACATGCCAGGTGTCCAGTATCTCAAAATTTTCTGTTGGCACCGCAAAGCGATACATCACGGGTTTGCCGTCTTCCGTTTCTTCGCCCAATACTGGGGCGGCGAGGGCCATGTAGTCAGAATGGAAAATNCCCGTGGCATANCCCCAGCGGCCGTTTAGGAGGAAGCCGCCATCGACCTTTTCCGCCTGGCCACTCGGTATCACTTGACCGGCCGCCATAGTGTATCCGCGCGCACCGAAGGTGGCATCTTGCAGCGCCTTGGGATAATGGGCGAACTGGAAGTTATGGTATATCAGGAAACCCATGCTCCATCCTGTTGACATGCAGCCCCGGGCCAGATGTCGGAAAATTTGTGGGATAATGGGGAAGGGAACTTCCATGCCGCCATAGCTCTCTGGAACAACAGCCCGGAAAGCATTAATCCGCTTTAGATCCTCAATGGTCTCATCCGATATTCGTCCAGCTTCCTCTGTCGCCTGGCCGCGGTCCCGTAACTTTGGCACTAAACCCTGGAGATCTTCCAGAAGTTGAAGCCCACGCTCTTCCTGACGGGCGAGTGTCTCCTCGCTGAGAGAAAATTCCGATATTGTGTCTGGCATTTACCCGCTCCTGATCGCTGCTTGTCCAATTGTAATCGACTGTTCTGCGGTCTTCCAGGGTTCTGTGCTTTGCCCCGACCATTCCTGCGCTCCAAATGGTGCCTGCTTTTCAATGCGTCTGAGTTCCTATATCGATTTTGTAGCATAAATTCAAAAGGTGAGCGTTATGGCAGATCAGAAACAATTGGGGCTAGCCGTGGTTGGCTGTGGGGTAGTGGGACGGATGCGTGCTCAGTTGGCGAAGGATTTTCCGGGCATTGGCTGGATCGGGCTGAGCGATACTAATGAAGTGTTGGGAACAACGCTCAAGAACGACATTGGAGCAGATTTCTTCACGACGGATTTTAAGGAACTTATTGCCCGGCCAGAAGTCGATGCGGTTATCATTGCAACGTCCACATGGGCCCATACGGAACCCACACTGGCTGCCGTTGATCAGGGGCATATGATGATGATCGAGAAGCCGTTGGCGACAGACGCCGGGGAATCAGCGGAGGTTCTAGCCGCCATCAAGAGTGCCGGTGTGGATGCGGTCGTAGGCTACACTCAGCGTTTCCGGCGCCGGTTTCTGGTCGTGAAGGAGCGCATTCAGACAGGCCAGATTGGCGATATTACCGCCGCGGTGACGCGCGCGTTTATGAACCGCATGGCGCCCACAGGCGAGGTTCGGCTGACCCAGGACCGGCGCTTTCTGACCCCCATGGTGGTCTCTGGAACCCATAGTCTGGACATGTGCCTTTGGCTCATGGGGGATGCCGCCAAACCGGTGTCCGTCTACGCACGTTCAACAGAGAGGGTGATGAGCGAGCTTGGCACAAAGGACGCCACGTTCGGTGTCTTCACCATGGCTGACGGCTCCATCTGGAGTATGAATATTTGCTGGGCGCTGCCCAAGGAATGGCCAGGCGCTGTTTATGGGCTCGAAATTGGCATCGTCGGCACCAAGGGGGTGATCGACATTGAAGACACCCACCGGGATGTCATTCTCGCCACGGAAATGCCGCAGGGACCGGCATATAATCCTGATGGGCTCACTATCGACGTCGAGCGCAATGTCGATTTCCTCACGAGCTTTCCGCCGGGTGATACCTATGGTGGTGAGTTGTGGGGGCCCATGCGGGAGGAGACCAACACTTGGTTCCAGCGCATCTACAATAAAAAGAACACGCCCCACGCGACTGCAGCTGAAGGTCATAGGAATTTGATGCTGACCATGGCCATGGACTTATCTGCGAAGACGGGGAGGGAGATTGAGCTCCCCATCGATGCTGCCGAACTGATGAAAGGGCTGGAAGCTTAACCAACTGAGACGGCGTCCAATTTCCGGTGAACCTGCGAGCGCGGATTACGGAACACGATGGCTGCTTTCAAACGGATTTGACCAAGCCTGATTGGGGCCAATCAGGCCTAACCAAATTGGACAAAACGCTGGCAGCCTTAGGTGCCAGCGATATTTTAGAGAAAGTCAAAGGGTGTGTGCATCGGCTCTGCCGGAGTGCGGTGTCGACCTAATGCCATAAATCCAGTCTTCCTGGTCACGCGGAAAAATGACCCAATGCATTTTCAACGGCGTGTCGCCGGCATTGACAACCAGGTGCGGTATGCCGCATCTGAGCATCAATGTGATTCCCTCCCTCACATCTTTTCGTTCGCTATCCACCTCCGCATAACCTTCCTCGTCGCAGAAGAAGGTGAGCTCGTAGCTTCTTTCGTGGACATTTTCGACGACGTGTGCGCCAGGCTCCAGGGCCTGAAGATCCGTGGCAAAGTTATTCTAGGCCGAATTGTCGGGCGTTAATTTCGCTGTGATATATCCCGGGGACGGTTGCAGCGAACAAAATGTCTCGCGGTCGTCCGGACCGTAAATAATGGTGGATCCCGTCTGAAATTCATACGTGTCTCCTCCTATCAAATT
>NHHQ01000069.1 GCA_002170915.1 Rhodospirillaceae bacterium TMED167
AGATTTTCTCCGCCGCTTGGGCGGCAACCATGGCGCGGGCGCGCTCACTTACAGTGGCTGCGACGGCAATTCTGTCGCCGCCGGTGAGCCCGCCTGACGTGGTGATAACGGTGGCTTGTGGGATATCCTCTAGGGCCGGTGCGGGAAACACCACCCGTAAAGGGTCGTGGTGATAGAGATGATCAAGGCACGTGCCGTTGTCGCCTTTCTCGAATCCAACCTCTGCCCGACCATTGACCTGAATGACGGGATCGGCGATTGAAGAACGCTGTGGCTTGGCGTCAGATTGTGAGATAGCGGCGAACATCTTCTTCTACCATGTTGCTGCCAGCACCATAAAGAACGACCTCGCCCCGGTCCATGACGACGTAGTCGTCCGCAAGATCCCGGGCAAATTCAAAATATTGTTCAACAAGTACAATCGCCATCTCTCCCTTGTCGCGAAGATATGTAATCGCGCGGCCGATGTCTTGGATGATTGATGGCTGAATACCCTCGGTGGGCTCATCGAGCAAAAGGAGCTTCGGGCGCGTAATCAAAGCGCGCCCTATCGCAAGTTGCTGCTGCTGACCGCCAGAGAGGTCNCCCCCGCGCCGCCCTNTCATTTCCTTNAGCACAGGAAACAGCTCATAGATCTCNTCGGGTACGGTCCGCTCCGACTTTGGAAGGCAGGCGAACCCCGTCTCCAAGTTCTCTCCCACCGTGAGCAGCGGGAATATCATGCGTCCTTGCGGCACATAACCGACGCCCGCAGCCGCAAGGACATGCGGNGGTGGCGTTTCGATCTNTTGCCCATCCAGTCGGTAGACACCGGACGTGCGGTGATGGGCGCCGGAGATAGCCCGCATAAGGCTAGTTTTGCCCACCCCGTTGGTTCCCATGACGCAGGTGACCCCGCCCTGCACCGCCGTTAGACTGACATCGAAAAGAATTTGCGATTGCTTGTAGTGCAGGCAAAGGTCTTTGATTTCCAGCATCTGCATTATCTCCCGAGATAAACCTCTATGACCTCTTGATNTTTNGTCACGAAATCAAGNGATCCCTCGGCCAAAACCGCTCCTTCNTGCAGCACCGTCACGCGGCAATCNAGCCGCCGGATAAATTCCATNTCGTGTTCAACAACGATGACAGCATGTTTGCCCGCCGTGCGTTTCAATAAATCTGTTGTGTGTTCCCGTTCGGCAAGGGTCATGCCTGCCGCCGGCTCATCCACGAGAAGCAACTTGGGATCCTGGGCCAGCAACATGCCAATCTCAAGCCACTGCTTTTGGCCGTGGGATAACTCGCCCGCAATTCGGTCCAGCTTTTGCTCAAGCCCTATTTCGACGGCAAGCTCCTCAACATTCCCGAGATCCGCTTCGCTCGCACGGTAGAATAAAGTAGAAACCGGATCCCGGTTTTTCTTGAGGGACAAGATGAGGTTGTCCTGAACCGTTTGGTCTTCAAAAACGGTAGGGCGTTGAAATTTTCGACCGATACCTAACCTCGCAATTTCACTCTCTGACATTCGCAAAAGGTTGCACGCCGGCCATCCCCACTCGACTTTACCGCTATCAGGACGCGTTTTGCCGGTTACGATATCCATTAAGGTGGTTTTCCCCGCGCCGTTGGGCCCAATAACCGCTCGGAGTTCGCCCTCGTCGATTGAAAAAGAGAGATCATTGATTGCCTTGTANCCATCGAAAGCAACAGATACGCCGTCAACCTCTANAAGNGCACTCATNAGCGNTNCCCNNTACGNACGANACGGTCGACGAGACCCCCAAGTCCNTGTGGCGCATATANCGTGACAATCACAAAGCCAAACCCNAGGAAGACGGTCCACCAATCNACCCATTGCAATGTTGCGANGCCAAGGGGNAGGTCGGGGACTTGGCCGCCTGTGAAAGCCGAAGAGAGAAGGGACACTGCCGCTGCTCCGATGACCGCCCCATACAAACGCCCACGACCCCCAATGGCAACCCAGACGGCAAGATAGATCGACGCTATCGGCGCCAATTCCGCTGGATTGATGATCCCCGCCTGAGGATAGTAAAGCGCGCCAGCGATGCCTGAGATGNCTGCCGTCAANGTAAAGACGAACAGNTTATANACCTCCACNGGGTAGCCCAGAAANCTNANGCGNGGCTCATCATCTCTTATCCCGCCGATAATGTTTCCGAATTTACCGGAGACAACCCACGCGGCCAGNNCATAANNCANTCCTAATGNNAATGCAGACNCCCATAGGAAGCCGNTCGAAACAAGGGACTGGGGCACGTCTTCNANGCCTGGGATGTTTTGGAGCCCCGAAAGACCATTNTTNCCNCGNAGCCCTGAATCGTTTTGGAACAAATACAGCGCGAGCGCGAGCGTCATCGCTTGGGTTANGATCGACAAGTAGACNCCCGTGACCCGNGAGCGAAACGCGAGCCACCCGAANGCCAGNGCAAATAGACCNGGGACCANGANAACCAGGGCAAGTTGGGCNCCAAGGCTANCGGCAAAAAACCAAANAGCAGGGATATCTGATCCGCCNACGACGCCGAAAATCTGNNTTCCTATGGCATCCTGGATTTCTTCGGGTGTCGGCGGCAANGCTTGNCCCGACAATGATNTNACGACGATATCCCTCGTGCGCTCGTACATCAGCCACATGCCGATCATATAGCCGCCCAGACCGAAGAAGGCGAAATGGCCAAGAGATAAAATTCCGCAATAACCCCAGACCAAATCCATCGCTATGGCAATCAGGCAAAGGCACAGCGTCTTACCTAGGAGTTTGATGAAACTGGTCGACACGAGACCCAACCCAAAGCCTTCAGACAACACTGTTGCCGTCAATGTCACAACGGAGAGTGCTGCGATAAAAATGAAGACAGACGGGTTCCGGACTAAAAATGACTTCGGCTGTCGCAAAGTGCTTGAATAATCAGACACGGGTCAGTCCTCTGAGGCGCGGCCCTTGAGGGCGATGATGCCCCGCGGCCGAAACTGGATGAATATGATGACAAAGATAATCATGTAAGTCTGCGCGGCGAGCGTGTTCGACGGGTTAAACCACTCGACGACTTTTTGAAGGGAGCCAATCATGCCCGCGCCGGCCAGCGTCCCAATAATACTGCCCACACCACCCACAACCACGGTCATGAAGGATTGCACGATATAGTTGGCGCCTAATTCGGAGGTAACCTGTCCGAACAAGCCGATTGCAACGCCGGCGATGCCAGCGATGCCCGAGCCCAAACCGAACGTTAGCATGTTGATACGATCTGGATTGATACCCATGGCGGAAGACATCGATTGGTTCTGCGTGACAGCTCGTACTTCCAGACCCAAGCGCGTTTGTCTCAGAATATACAGCAGCAATCCGCAAAAAATAGCGGCGAGGACAAAAATGGCAATTCGAATGTAGGAAATTGAAACAATATCATTAAATACTAGAGAGCCGTCCAGCCAAGACGGCGCCGTCAATGGCACGGCCTGGGTGCCAAATATGTTCTTGGCTAGTTGCTGCAAGGCAATTGAAATGCCGAACGTGGCCAGCAGTGTTTCCAGCGGACGATGCATCAAATGCCGGATGACCAACCGCTCCATGATTACGCCTGCACCAAACGTGACAGAAAATGCCATCGGCAAAGCCACAATAATCGACAGGGTGTAGTTAGCGATTATCTGTTGGACCACATAACCTGTGTAGGCCCCGATCATAATGAACTCACCATGGGCCATATTGATGACGCCCATAACACCGAAGGTTATGGCGAGGCCGATGGCGGCTAAGAAATAAATTGAGGCCAGAGAGAGCGCATCGAGCCCAAGATCGAGAACTTGGTTCAGACCGACGCTCGCCTTGATGGAAGAGAGACTTTTGAGCGCAGCCGCCGTGACGCTGCTGTCAGGCTCTGCGTAGATTTCATAAAAAATATGCGTTCTCAGAAGCACATCCAATGCCGCTTCGGTAAAGTATGGAGCGACTTTTCCTGCATCAGCCAATGCGCGATAGGCCGCCAGCCGGGCCCTTTCAGAATTCAAATCTGCAAGCACAAAGCCCTCAACTTTGCCGTCGACAGCGTTGGAAATGATGGCCGCATCGCGCGCTGCTTTTACCAAAGGGGATGGCGCGAGGCCCGCTTTGGCCAATTCTTCGTGGGCTTCGGCTCTGCTGAGGTCAACACCAACCAAGAGGGTGCGGGCAATGTTTTGATTATCGGGCAAGGTCGCCGCAACAGCCATCGTCGTTGATAGGAGCGGGTTGAGTGCAGCGCGTACATCAATCCCCACGTCGCCTTCAAAACTTTTTATTGCCAGTATCCGTTCTGCAGCGTTGGCATCGAATGAAATGGTCAACAATCTCTCAAGACGATTCTTCCGAGCTTTGAGAGCAAGGTCCGTCTCCGAATTAATGGAATTTCGCAGCGGTGCGAGTTGGCTTTTATCTGCATTCCGCTCCAGCGTTGTGAGAGCAGATGCGCGCACGCGTGGATCGGGGTCGGAGAGTTGGAAGCGCACCAACGCGGTGCCGATGATTGACCGCACGCCGGAGTTGGGTTTGATCTGTTTTAAGGATCGAGAAGACACCGACCCTGCCCCACTGCCTGTATCGATATCGACAAGGTCAATCGTCCCGCGTTTATCGGGTCCGAAGAAAAAAGTTTTATCTTTTTTCCGCAACCAGACCTGTTTGTCGCGCCATCGTTTCAGAAAGTCGGGGACGCCATCCGCGCCGGAATTAAATAATTTTTCAATCGTGACGCCGACCGTTCGGCGAGAGGGGCGTTCAATGGATTTGGAAAGTTTTGCTAAGACAGGCTGAAGATCACTGGCGTTAGCTTGGGAGAATTGTGCGACATTGATATAGCCGTAGGAGAGGAGACATAAGAGAAGGAGACGCATTACCCTGCCGAACATGCTGGAGAAGTGCCGGGGCGTGAACGCCCCGGCTGTGACGTTGGATCAATAATTGGATTTAATCTGCACGCAAGTCTCAGTTTTCGTGTTGTACATTCCACATTTTAGATTTTTCCAATCGGACTTAAGGAGCGCCGATTCCGCCAGGAAATCGGTCCATGCGTCGCCAGGCACAGGATCAGTTTGGGAGATAATATCGAACTGCCCATTGGCCTGGATTTCACCGATCAAAACCGGCTTCGTGAGGTGGTGGTTCGGGAGCATTTCGGCTGTGCCACCTGTTAAATTGGTGAACTTTTGCCCGTACATCGCTGTCCGTACGGCATCTACGTCCGTCGTGCCAGCTTGTTTGACGGCGTTCACCCACATGTTAAATCCGATATAGTGTGCTTCCATCGGGTCGTTGGTGACACGCTTTGAACCCATCCGTTTTTTCCACGCTTTGATAAACCCGTTGTTTACGTCGGTGTCGGCGGATTGGAAGTAGTTCCAAGCAGCTAGGTGACCAACAAGGTTAGAAGTGTCGAGACCGGATAGTTCCTCTTCGCCGACCGAAAATGCTACAACCGGGATATCGTCAGCAGAGACGCCGGCTGCCGCCAGTTGTTTATAGAAGCCTATGTTGGCATCACCGTTGATGGTCGATATAACGCCGACCTTTTTGCCATCGGCGCCAAGGGCGACGACGTCCGCCACAATCTTCGACCAGTCAGAATGGCCAAATGGTGTGTAATTGACAAAAATGTCTTTGGCAGCAATGCCTTTGTCTTTCAGGTACTGCTCCAGAATCTTGTTTGTCGTACGTGGATAAACGTAATCCGTCCCCAGAAGCGCAAACTTCTTTACACCGAGTTCTTCGAGGTAATAGTTAACGGCCGGAATGGCTTGTTGATTGGGCGCGGCGCCGGTGTAAAAGACGTTCTTAGAGGATTCTTCTCCCTCGTATTGGACCGGGTAAAACATCAGCCCATTTAACTCTTCAAGAACCGGCAAAGCTGACTTCCTGGATACAGAGGTCCAAGACCCAAAAATGACGTCCACATTTTTCACTGTAAGAAGTTCACGCGCTTTTTCGGCGAACAGAGGCCAGTTGGAAGCGGGGTCGACAACAACGGCTTCAAGTTTCTTGCCCAGGAGTCCGCCTTCGGCGTTTTGCTGATCGACCAACATTTCAACCGTATCTTTCAGCGTGGTCTCTGAAATGGCCATCGTGCCTGAGAGCGAGTGCAGGACTCCGATTTTTATTGTGTCAGCAGCTTGAGCCACCCCGGTGATCATAGACGTCACCGCAATGACGCTGGCACCGAGTAGGGAACGCGTTTTAACAATCATAGTTTTCTCCGATAGACTTGTTTAAGTACACTTCTCCCTTCGCAAGTGTCGTGCCAAACAGGAAAAGTCCAATTCGGAATCAAATTAATTGTTTGTTAACAACGCGTTGTGTGAGACCCTTTGGGTATGTCCGACTCTCAGTGGGATGTTTCAGGTCATTTTTATGACTAATAATTAATCATAAATTTATAGTGATTAAAATTTATGCAATTTAGCCAGAAAGTCGACCCACACACTCCACTGGTGTAATGGCAAGGGGGATGGGGACAAGCTGGTCACGCCAAAATTCCTATTTCCTGGATTGCGGTCAGTTACGGCACGATCAGATCCCGCATCAGATTGGTGCTGACGCAACATGAGCAGCGCGGAAACCCGTTATCGGTTTCTCGTCAAGAATTTTGCCGCGGCTTTGGCCTTTTTCGGCCTGAACAGACCGATTGATGCCGTGGACCAGACTTATTTCAGCCTGGGCTGGTTTATTCAGGCCGGCCTTCCAGTCCCCTCAACAATTCCTCATTAGCGCCTGGAATCTCCATCCGAAAAACGCTCTCTATCGACGTGTAGTCATAATAGCCGAGACGTGCGATGGGCCGGATTTTGACGACATCCACTAAGCCGTCCTCTGTCAGAGCATCCTCATCAATGTGAATGGCTAGAACTTTGCCGATGACAATATCAACAGATCCTAACCCCTCGTTGCCCGGCAGCCGCAGGGTCGAGTGATAGATGCATTCAAAGTGGATCGGGGATTCTGCCACCCTGGGCGGCTTAATTAAACGGGAGGGGGCTTTGGTCACGCCGGCCAGTTCGAACTCATCCGCTTCCGGCGGCACCTCCATCCCGGAGATATTAACGGCCTCCCGTAAATCATATGTTGCCATGTTCCAGACAAACTCTCCCGTTTGTTCCACATTATGTGTGGAATCTTTACGCGACCCGGCTACTTTCTGATTGGCTGCAAACATGACGTAGGGCGGATCGAAGGTTAAATTTTGGAATTGGCTGAAGGGGGCTAAGTTATCAACGCCGTCTGGCGACAAACTTGAAATCCATCCAATAGGCCTGGGAATGACACAGGACTTGAAGGGGTTATGGGGCAAGCCATGATCCGTTTTGCCGGGCTCGTAAAACATTAATGGGCTTCCTCACACTGGTTCAAAGGTTAGTCCGTATGATATGAGATCGGCCTCCTGTCTGTAAATCAGCCTGTCATAATCAAGGGACTGATTTTGATCTAGCGTAATGACGGATGATGAAAGCCTGACGAAAGGCTGGGTTAGGAGTTCGCGGGGATCATTGTCGAAACGTACCA
>NHHQ01000070.1 GCA_002170915.1 Rhodospirillaceae bacterium TMED167
TCTGAAGTCGTACTCCCCGGACTTGAAGGCTTCGAGGGAGACCGTGGCATCGCGGTAATATTCATACTGAATTATATCCGCGTTATAGCGTCCCACGTTGACGGGCAGGTTGCTGCCCCAGTAATCTTGAACGCGTTCATATGTGATGCTGCGTCCATCCACAAATGACTTGATTTTGTAGGGCCCGCTGCCAAGAGGCGGAGCCAAGGTGGTCGCATTGAAATCCCGTGTCGCCCAATAATGTTTTGGAAGGACCGGCAATTGACCCATAATCAATGGCAGTTCCCGGTTCTCCGTATCCCCGAAAGTGAACTTCACGCGCCGTGCACCCAGCTTTTCGGATTTGGCCACGCCCTTGTAATAATAACGGTAAAATGGCCGAGCTTTTGACCGTAGCGTCTCCAAACTCCAAATGACATCTTCCACTGTGATCGGTTTGCCGTCATGCCAGCGGGCGTCCGCGCGAAGCGTGAAGATGACCCAAGACCGATCCTTGGGTATTTCGATACTTTCGGCAATTAGACCGTATTCCGAGAAGGCCTCATCTTGCGGGCTAGTCATTAGAGGCTCATAGAGGAAGGCAAGGCCCGCTGCGGGATCGCCTTTCAGAGTATACGGGTTAAATGTGTTAAACGTGCCGCGATCCACGCCCTGGCGGATGACACCGCCCTTGGGTGCACTGGGATTTACATAATCAAAATGTTTAAAATCCGCGCCGTATTTGGGTTTTCCATGCATCGCTACGCCATGCACGGGTGCAACGCCAGGATCCTGCGCAAAAGCGGGCAGGGCACCCACCCCCAGGATCAACACAGTAACGGCAAGACTGAATTTGAGACGCATATGTCTGTTCTCCCCATGGGCCGGCTTACCGGCGTGGCTTCTCTTATTGTGGTCTGCTGAGCGTCGCGATCAAGTCTTGGCTTGTTAAATTTATGTAATAAACGTCTCTTGCTGCCGTNAATTGGCGCACTGCAACAGAACTAGACGGTGGCCAACGCGTCAATCGCAAAGGCATGCACCCGCTGATCCCCAGCCGCCAGCACGGTTCCGTCTGACATTAAAGTAAGAGGATCGCCGTGCCAGTCGCTGATCACACCGCCCGCGCCCTCTACAATGGGAATGAGGGCCATGTAATCCCAGGGGCGCATGTCCGCTTCACAAATGAGATCCGTGTGGCCCGCCGCCAACAGTCCAAAGCCAATACAATCAGTTCCGAAAAGCGCGTGTTTCACTCCGCCCGCAAGGGATTTGAAGGCGTGTTCGGCCACCCCTTGAAACATGGCGGGATTGGTCGAATACATCCAAGCGTCTGCCAAGACGGGACAGGCGCGTGTCTGAATGGGCTGGCCGTTAAACGTCGTGGTCTCACCCGCCACGCCAAACCATCGCTCCCCGAGAACGGGCTGGTCAATGATGCCCAATACTGGGGCCCCATCCATCAAAAGGCTGATAAGGGTGCCGAACTGATAGGATCCGCTGGCAAAGTTTTTAGTTCCGTCAATGGGATCCAGCACCCAAAGATGATCTGCGTCCTGCCGGACACTCTCGCCCTCCTCACCGAGGATGCCATGATCTGGGGATTCGGCCTTGAGGAGGGCGCGCATAACCGCCTCGGCTTGCTGATCAGCAATCGTCACCGGCGACGCGTCCGCTTTGTCACTGACGTCGGGAAGGTTTCGGAAATAACGCCGGATCACTTCTCCCGACGCATCCGCGAGGCGCCCAGCCAGTTCGGAGTAAGCGGCGGCGGCGGGCATCAGAAAAAATCTATTGCGGCAGTGGGACTGGCGTGTCTGCCTGAGTGCGCATGTAGACTATGACGGCAGCCCTATCTTTGGCCTTTTTGAGGCCAGAAAAGGTCATTTTGGTACCCTTCATAAATTCCTTCGGCTTCTTCAAGAATTTGTTCATGTCATCATAGTCCCACTTGCCACCCATGGTTTTGATGGCTGCGGAATAGTTAAACCCATCCACGATACCCCTATTAGCACCCATGATGTTGTAAAGGTTGGGCCCGACTTTATTTTTACCGCCTTTGCTAAAGGAGTGGCAGGAGGCGCATTTTTTAGCAACTTTTGCGCCCTTGTCCACCGTGGCAGAAACCAGAAGGACCGGCAGGGGCTGTTCCGGCACAGCGGACTTTTTAGCGACAGCCACAGGCGTGATCGACGCCGCCGCAGTCGAAACGACCGGTTCCATCGGCGGGACCAATTGGTCCCCGACAAAATCAACAATTAGCAAGAGCCAGGCGACCAGTAATGCGCCACCCAAATATTTGTTGGTATTCATACTCCACATGGATCGGTCCTTCTCGATCTTTAAATCGTTGCCTCACCTTGAAAAGGGTAAGCATCACAAGATGCTAACGGCCTCATCGCGGTCGATTTGGCGAACAGGGTATAGATGAACCCACGTTTTATGTATATAGGGAGCTTTCCCGCAATACCACAATGTTTTGGTCGCGGGCGCAAGATAGGCCTCAACCGACTGCAAACTAGGGATAACGAGCATGGCGAACGCCAAAACCTTAATCGCATTTCAAGGGGAAACAGGGGCCAATTCCGACCTTGCCTGCCGGCAAGTACGCCCGGACATGACCACGCTGCCCTGTAACACATTTGAAGACACATTTGCCGCCGTTCGCAGTGGCGGAGCGGCCCTGGCTCTGATCCCCATTGATAATTCGGTTGCTGGGCGTGTGGCAGACATTCATCATCTGTTGCCGGATTCCGGACTACATATCATCGAAGAGCATTTCCAGCGTGTAGAACATCATCTACTAGCGGTCAAAGGCAGTGCTATTAGCGATCTCATCCATGTTCACTCCCATGTGCATGCTCTCAATCAATGCCGTAACTTCATTAAAGAACACGGTATTAATCCAGTTGTGCATGTGGACACTGCCGCCGCCGCCCGAGAGATAGCTGAACGCGGCGAAAAAGAGCACGGCGCCATCGCCACGGATCTTGCCGGAGTGATCTACGGCCTCGACTCACTGCAGGCCAACATTGAGGATGCTGACCATAACACAACACGCTTTCTGCTGATGTCTCCGGAACCGGTAGATATCTCCTCGGACACCCCCGCTGTGGTAACCAGTTTCGTGTTTCGGGTCCGGAATGTCCCGGCGTCGCTCTATAAGTCCATGGGAGGTTTCGCCACCAATGGTGTCAATATGACCAAGCTGGAGAGCTACATGGTGGGCGGCGAATTTTCGGCCACCCAATTTTATGCCGAGGTGGATGGTCACCCGACGCACCAGGGTCTCCAGTATGCGCTGGAGGAGTTGGCGTTTTTCTCCTCGGAGGTACGTATCCTCGGCGTCTTTCCAGCTCATCCGTATCGCAAAGTCGTCAACGGCAGATAGGCGGAGCGCGTCCGATGCCCGAATACGACCTGCCGCGTTTGTTCGACACTGTCGTCCACATGTTGCTAGATGCCGGGGCGAAATCACCAGATCACGTCGCGCTCACATGCGAGGGCCAGGACATGACATATCGGACATTTGTCCGATGCGTTTCTGGTTTTGCTCGGGAACTGGAGGGACTCGACGCGCGTGGCGGGCGCATCGCCCTGGTGTGCGGGAACTCCTTTGAAATCGTGGTGGCCTCTTTTGCGGCCTACGCCGCCGGCGCCCAAGTGGTCCCCGTCAATCCCCTTTACACCCAACGGGAACTCTCCTTCATCCTAGAAGACGCAGACCCCGCAGTGGTCGTTTACGATATCGCCAAAGCGGACGATATTCTGCCTCTGCTCGATAACGCGGAGAGGATGACGGGCATCGCTGTCGGCCCGGGCAGCCGGACCCTTGATGATTGGGTAGACCAGGACCTCACGCTCCCGATGCCGCTGCCCACGCCGGAGGACTTTGCCGTCCTCCAATATACCGGAGGGACCACAGGACGCCCAAAAGGCGTGATGATCACTCATGGACAAATGGCGCTCAACATCTGTCAGCGGGAAGTCGCCGTACCAACGGTGACTGAAGATGAGCGCGTGCTGTGTGTCATGCCGTTATTTCACGTATTTGCGACCTCCATGTGCATGCATCTGGCGGTCCACTGCCGGGGCACCATGGTGATCATGAAACGCTACCACCCTGAAACAGTGGTGCAGGCCCTCGTGACAAAAAAGATCACTCTCTTTCCAGCCGGCCCCACAGTGTTTACTGGCCTCCTGGCCTTCGACGGGTTTCAGGACGCAAATTTTTCGTGCCTGCGCTGCTGTGTCTCTGGCTCGGCGCCTCTTGCGGAAGAGACCCTGAAAACCTGGAAAACGGTCACAGGCACCCAGATCGCAGAGGGCTTCGGCCAATCAGAAGCCGGGCCCGTGCTCACCATGTTCACGGCAGACGACACGCCGCTACCGGGATCCGTCGGCAAACCCCTGCCCTATACGGAGATGCAGATTGTAGACGTGGAGACAGGCAAGTTGGTTCTCGGACCGGGAGAACAGGGGGAAATCCGAGCGAGAGGCCCGCAAATTATGTCCGGCTACCGAAACCGGCCCGACGAGACCGCCCAAGCGCTTCGCGATGGCTGGCTCTATACCGGCGATATCGGAGAATGTGACGACGACGGCAATTTTTATATCCGGGACCGGAAAAAGGATATGGCTATTGTGGGCGGTTACAACGTGTACCCGCGGGAAATTGACGAGGTGCTGTATACCCACCCGGCTGTCCTGGAAGCTGCCGCCATCGGCGTTCACGACGCTTACCGCGGCGAAGTCATTCATGCCCAGGTGGTTCTCAAAAAGGGCGTAACCGCGACCGTAGAGGACCTGGATTCCTATTGCCGAGAAAACCTTGCAAAATATAAAGTTCCTCGCAAAATAATTATAAGTCATAACATTCCGAAGACGACGGTCGGCAAAATCGATAAGGCGGCTCTTCGGTCACAGATGAAGGAAACAAACACATGAGCGTGACAACAGAAATTCCTTACGGGGCCTATTGGAGCACACCGTTCGCCAAATGGCAGGGCACCCTTTCGCACCTGCACAGCATTAAATTTGCAGCTCATGTGGCCAAGGAGGAAATGGTCAAGCGGGCCATCGATCCAGCTGACCTGGACTATGGCATCCTGGGTCTCACAGTGCCGCAGCATATGTCGTTCCAAGGATTGCCCTGGCTGACAGGTATGATTGGAGCGCCCCATGTGACCGGACCGACACTGTCTCAGGTTTGCGCCACGGGCGTCCGTAGTCTGGAGAACGCCAGCCAAGAAATCAAAGCCGGCGCAGCATCGGTTGCTCTGGTGGCGACCTGTGACCGGGTGTCCAACGGCCCGCAACTGTATTATCCGGAGCCCACCGGCCCAGGCGGCACCGGCCATCAGGAGAACCTGACGATCGATAACATGCAGCGTGATGCGCTTGGCGGTCACTCCATGCTTCAAACCGCGGAGAATGTTGCCACCCGCCATCAGATCACGACGGAGGAACAACATGCCGTGGTGGCCCGACGCCAGGAACAATATCAAGACGCCCTCTCAGATGATCATGCGTTCCAAAAGCGTTACATGACCTTGCCGTTCAATGTGCCGGACGCAAGATTCCGAAAAACCATCGCCGTGCTCAAGAGCGATGAAGGGATTTATCCCTCGAATCCGGAGAAGCTCGCAACACTCAAACCAGTTCTGGAAGACGGTTCTGTAACGTTCGGCGGACAAACCCATCCGGCAGACGGCAATGCCTGCTTGATTGTCACAACTTCAGACAAAGTGGCGGCCTTCTCCCAGGACACAAATATTCGGGTCAAACTGTTAGGCTTTGGCCACACCCGGGCCGAGAACGGATATATGCCGGAAGCCCCGGTTCCCGCAGCTAAAAAGGCGCTGGCCCAGGCCGGCCTTGATATCAAGGACATTGGCGCAGTGAAGACACACAACCCATTTGCCGTGAATGATATCTACTTCGCGAGAGAGACGGGGTATGACATTAACAAGATGAACAATTACGGGTGCACTCTCGTCTGGGGCCATCCGCAAGCCCCGATGGGCACACGTGGCATCATTGAATTAATCGAAGAACTCGTGATCCGGGGCGGCGGCAGAGGCCTCTTTACCGGCTGTGCCGCCGGTGACACGGGCATGGCCGTAGTAATTGAGGTCGAGGATAACGCCTAAGACAAAAGGCCGGCAGGAGATTTCTAGGGCCAGAATCACTTATGACCTGAGCCACTTAGGATCAGATTTATCCCCCGGGGCATATGCCTCCTCGCCCTCTTCCTTCAGGCGCCTTCGATCTCTTCACGTTTCATCTCTAGCTCTAACCAACGGTCTTCCAACTTGGCCAAAGCTGTTTCGGCCGCTTGGAGCGCGTCCACCGATTTTTGATAGCGGTCCGGATCCTGTTTAAACAGATCCGGATCGGCCAGTGTTTTATGACAATCCGCTATTGTGCATTCCAGGTCCGCGATCTGGCCCGGCAATGTTTCCAAGGCGTAGACATCCTTATAGGACAGTTTGGCCTTCTCCACCGGTGCGGATGAGGATATCTCGTTTGCCGATTTGGTCGCCGCCTTTAACGATCGGCTTGCCGTGATGTCCGCTCCCCGCTGGGCTTCCATGTCGGAATAACCGCCCGCGTATTCCAGCCAACCGCCCGCCCCGTCCGAGGCAATAATCGATGTCGCAACTCGGTCGAGAAAATCCCGGTCATGGCTCACCAGGAGGACGGTGCCGGGATACTCGGTCAGCATCTCCTGCAACAGATCTAAGGTTTCCAGATCCAGATCGTTCGTGGGCTCGTCCAGCACCAGCAGATTAGACGGCCGCGCCAGGGCCTCAGCCAAGACGAGACGGCCGCGCTCCCCACCGGAGAGCTCCCGCACGGGCGTGCCTGCTTGTTCCGGGGCGAACAGAAAATCCTTCATATATCCGATGACATGTTTCTGCTGGCCGTTCACGGTCACCATATCGCCGCGTCCGCCAGTGAGCACGTCAGAGAGCGTTTCTGCAGGCTTTAGGGCCTCCCGACGCTGATCGAGAGCCGCCAGTTCCACCGCCGATCCAAGATAAGCGCTGCCCTCGTCGGGAGCAGTTTTGCCGATGAGCATGTTCAACAGGGTTGTCTTACCCGCCCCGTTGGGCCCAACAATACCAACCCGATCACCGCGCAAAATGCGCGCTGAGAATGAATTAACGATCACACGATCACCATAGGCTTTGGAAATATCCTCGACTTCAATCACGCGCTTACCAGATGTCCCGGCCTCGGAGACGGTCAGTTTCACATCACCCGTGGCGGTGCGCAGCGTCCGTTTATTCTCACGCAGCGCATGCAGGTCGCTTAAGCGCCGCTGATTACGTTTGCGCCGGGCCGTTACGCCGTGGATGAGCCAATGGGTTTCCCGATGGATTTTCCGGTCGAGTTTGTGGCGTTCGGTTTCCTCTTGTTCAAATATCTTGTCACGCCAGGCCTCAAACCCGCCGAACCCATTTTCCAAACGACGGGCCTCTCCCCGATCAATCCAGAGGGTGGTGCGCGAGAGAGATCTAAGAAACCGCCGGTCATGGCTGATCAGAATGAGAGCTGTTTTTAAAGTCCCGAGCTGGGCCTCCAGCCATTCAATCGAAGATACGTCCAAATGGTTCGTGGGCTCGTCCAGCAAGAGAATATCCGGCGCGGGCGCCAAAGACGCCGCCAGGGCACAGCGACGCGCCTCACCCCCTGACATGGTGGACAGGTCCTCCTCGCCGGTGAGACTCAACTGCTCCAAGAGATAGCGGGCCCGATACGGATCATCCCCCAGCGCCAGGCCGGCTTCAACATAGGAAAGACTGGTCTGAAAACCTGAAAAATCCGGCTCTTGCGGCAAATAGCGCAGCGTCGTGCCGGGCTGGAGGAAGCGCGTCCCCTGATCTGGTTCGATCTGACCGGCGATGATTTTCAGGAGCGTCGACTTTCCCGATCCATTGCGCCCCACCAGGCAAATACGGTCCCCCACGGAGACAGCAAGCTCCAACTGGTCCAGCAACGGCTGATGACCGAAGGAGAGCGACACGTTTTTAAGAGTGAGTAGGGGTGAGGCCATAACAACGGATGTGTGCCAGCCCGGACAGCCGAGAGCAATGATTTAAGAGCGCCACAGACCAGTTGGGATGGATTTCCAGGAAAAACCACGCCATGCTCCCCGCTGAGAAATTTATGACGATGCCGAGCGAGGCGCTCGGTTAACGTGTGATTGAAATGGCGCGCCCGACAGGATTCGAACCTGTGACCTTCGGCTTCGGAGGCCGACACTCTATCCAGCTGAGCTACGGGCGCATCTTGGTGAAGTGAGCAAAATACGCTCTAGACCAATTATCTTCGACCTTAACCTATTTTTGCTGTTGTGACGATATATTTAAATAGGCCACTATTTAGGTGCCGAATGGTAGCATGCGGGAGAAAAAATAGATTATGGTTTTTGGCTTTATTGACAGACATTGGTAAGGCAGAGGTGCCTTGTACCCAAAGAACCATTGCCGCACATGCATGGAGACATAATCATTAAATTTGTCACCAAGATGTACGGGGTGGCGTCACAACACCG
>NHHQ01000071.1 GCA_002170915.1 Rhodospirillaceae bacterium TMED167
AGACAGCCAAGGGTGCTCAGTGGGCGATTTTTCCAAATCTTCATGTTAAAGATGCTGAGTGGAAAAAAATTTTCCGAGATGTGCGGTTCCGGCGGGCGTTATCGGTTGCCGTGGACCGGCACGAGATCAATCAAGCGTTCTATTTCGGACTGGCGCGCCCGAGCAACAATTCTCTGCTAAGGGAGAGCCCCCTTTACAACGATGCCTTTGCCAAGCGGTGGCGACAATTCGACCTTGAATTGGCCAATAAGCTTTTGGATGAGATGGGGCTCACCAAACGGACAGGCAATGGCATTCGATTGTTGCCCAGTGGCAAGCCTTTGGAAATCACAGTGGTTTTCTCAACAGAACAATCTGCCCCGTCTGATATTTTGGAACTTGTCACGGATACGTGGCGGAAAATAGGAATTCGCGTCCTCTCCAAACCGCTACACTTGGAAATCATGCGCAATGGGATTTTTTCGGGTACTGTTCAGATGTCCATGTGGTCCGGACTTGAGAATGGTATTCCTAATGACGGTACAAGCCCCGAAGAACTGGCACCGACAACCCAGCAACAATATCAGTGGCCCAAGTGGGGGCAATATATGGAAACTGCTGGGAAGTCTGGAGAAGCTATCGACTTGGATGTTCCCCGGGAGTTGTTTCGTTTGAACGACACTTGGCGCAGTGCACGTACTCGGCAGGAAAGGAGCGCGATCTGGAACCGGATGATGGATCTCTTTACGGATAATGTTTTTTCTATTGGTCTTATCTCGGGGGTTCCACAGGTGATTGTGGCAAATAGCAGTTTGAAAAACGTACCGGAGAAAGCAATCTATAACTGGGACCCCGGCGCGCATTTTGGCATATACCGACCGGATACGTTTTGGATCGACACCGGAAAGTAAGGGCGGGGAGCTAGGTATCAAGGGTGGAAATTAGGCTGGCATGATCGACTATTTCATAAGACGTGTTTTGGTGATGATTCTCACGCTGCTCGTGGTCAGCGCGTTGGTGTTCGTGGTCATTCAATTACCAGAGGGCGACTATGTCACGAGTTTGATCTCGGAAATGGAATCGCAGGGCGATACGGTCGATCCGCAACGGATTAAGTTTCTCAAGGAAGAATACAATCTCGACGAACCCGTTTGGAAGCAGTATCTCCTTTGGATCGGCGGGGTTCTCCAAGGTGATTTTGGCCGCTCAATAGAGTATGACCTGCCGGTAATAGACGTCATAGGGGATGTGTTCGTTTTCGCTGTTATCCTGAATGCGGCTGTCATCATCTTCATCTACCTTGTTGCCTTTCCAATTGGCGTATATTCGGCTACCCATCAATACAGTTGGGGGGACCACGGCCTCACCTTTGTGGGCTTTATCGGTCTGGCAACGCCAAACTTCCTCTTGGCGCTCATCCTCATGTTTTTAGCTAAGAAGTATTTTGGCATATCCATGGGCGGGCTTATGGATTCAGAGTTTGAAAATGCGCCCTGGACCCTGGACAAGGTCATCTCGGTGTTACAGCACCTGATCGTACCGGTGATTGTAATTGGGACCTCCGGTACAGCCGGCATGATCCGGCGTTTGCGCGCCAATCTTTTGGACGAATTGCACAAACAGTATGTCGTAACTGCGCGGGCTAAGGGACTGTCCAACCGGAGGGTGCTGATCAAATATCCGTTGCGAATGGCGTTAAATCCATTTATCGCTGATATCGGTAATTTGCTCCCGCAAGTAGTCTCCGGTTCGGTGATTGTGGCGGTAATCCTGGACCTTCCGACTACCGGGCCTGTGTTGTTGGATGCTTTGCGAAGCCAGGATACATTTCTGGCCGGTTCGTTCCTTTTGTTCGTGTCTCTCCTAACCGTCGTGGGGATGTTTCTATCCGACCTGCTGCTTGCCATTCTTGATCCTCGGATCCGGTTGACAGGGGGGGCCGCGAAATGACTGAAAAGATGCCCCATTTTGTCTCGCAAGAGCCATTTAATCCGCTAGAAACAGAGGAACTCAGCCCTGAACAGGAGAAATTTTATCTAGCATCTCAATGGAAGATGATGTGGTGGAGATTGCGGCGGCACAAATTAGCGGTTTGGTCCGGCATTATTTTATGTCTCCTGTATTTCTCTATCTTGCTCTCGGAAATCATCGCACCCTACAATCTGCATACCCGTAATGCGGACTATATTTATGCCCCGCCGCAAGCTATTCACTTGTTCCACGACGGCGAATTTGTCGGGCCCTTTGTTTATGATCAGGCCTATAACTTAAATATGGAGACGCTCCGTCGGGAGTATGAACCCAACGAAAATATTGTGCAGCCTCTGAGATTTTTTTGTAGTGGTGACCCCTACAAGTTTTGGGGACTGTTTGATGCGCGGCTCCATTTAGTTTGTCCAGCTGAAGGTGGTAATTTTTATCTCATGGGGACCGACCGCCTCGGCCGGGATGTTTTATCCAGGATTGTCTATGGTACGCGGATTTCTCTGACTGTGGGTCTTGTTGGCATTGTTCTCAGCTTTATATTGGGAATTTCCATTGGCGGTGCGGCTGGGTATTTTGGTGGTTGGGTCGATAATTTAGCGCAGCGGGCCATTGAGGTATTGCGCTCAATCCCAGAATTGCCGTTATGGATGGGACTGTCGGCGGCGTTACCTGTAAACTGGAGCCCGATAGCTGTATTCTTTGGGCTCACCCTAATATTGGGGCTTGTTGACTGGCCTGGACTCGCGCGCGCAGTGCGCTCCAAACTCCTTGCACTACGAGAAGAAGATTATTGCACCGCTGCCATCCTGATGGGGGCACCCCCAAGCCGGATTATTTACCGCCACCTTTTACCTAATTTCATGAGCCATTTGATTGCCTCGGCGACCCTCTCTATCCCGTCTATGATCCTAGCGGAAACGGCGTTAAGTTTTCTTGGCCTTGGGCTCCGGCCCCCGATTACGAGTTGGGGGGTCTTGCTGGTGGAGGCGCAAAATTTGGAAGCAGTGGAGCTTTATCCGTGGCTACTCTTACCTGCAGTGCCTGTGATCATTACAGTTCTTGCCTTTAATTTCTTCGGAGACGGACTGCGCGACGCGGCGGATCCTTATAAATAGGGGGCGTTAATAAAGAGGATACAGGGGTTGGTGATGGGCTTTTGCCAGCGTTTCCAAACTGTTCTAGTCGTGGCTCCATGGACACGAGAATTTGTTTCTGTCTTACAGGACTGGCACTCCCGCCGTGTCTTGCTGGTCAAGATTAAGATCGCAGCTGTCAGCATGGTGGCCATGAGCCTGGGTGTGGGTGTCCTAAACTGGCTAGATAATAGAGTTCTGCCATTCATTATTATGTGCGTTTCTGTGCCAGTTGCGATTTACATTCTGATACCCAAACGTGTCGCTACCGCATAAAACGCGCTGGTTATTTTTTTTCCAGCCAGAGACTTGTGTCGTTAGCACCGGGGATGGAGGGTATCTCCGCCATCAGCGTGTCGGCCAGAAGGTACGGGCACCGGTTCTGCACGTACTGACTGGAAAATAAGACCTGATAGCCTCCACTGTGAATAAGACCAGCAACGGCCAATTGTTCATTATAGCCGCGCCATTGCCAGCTTTTTGGATAGTCCTCGGGCAAAAATATATCGTGAATATGGATTAGGACACCCGCTGGTAGAGCGGGTAATATACGGTTAAGCAGGACGTCGACATCTGTTCCAGGCATTATAATATGGCTTGAGTCGATGAATAGGATGTCGCCGGGGGTTAAGGATTGGAACAGTGATGCCTTGGTATATTCCACTGTTGTGGGCACAAAATTTACATCCAGCCCACCAATGTTTGCACGGGGCGCGGGATCGATTGCCGTTATTTGCGTCTCGAGTCTTCCATCCTTGACCGCACGGGCCATAAAGCGGGTGGAGTGGCCAGAGCCCACTTCCACGATTTTTTTGGGCGCATGATGCCGGACCATGGCGTAGGCAATGGCAGCATCCAACGGTGGAAACCAGCTCTGCGTCCAACGGGGCTCGGGCGGTGTATCTGGACCGATCTTTTCCAGGTCTTTCCGGATGCTGTTGGTGGAGGTGATAACCTCTTCAAAGTATTCAATGGCTTGTTCGAAAAAGCCCTCGAGTTCCGAGTAGGTATGCCGTTGATCTGGGCCCGGTACGACATCAGCATAGCGGTAGGGAATGAAGAAGCCCTGAGGCTTGATACCCAACACTGTTGAGAGCGCCATTTTTAACAGTCTAATATTCTTTGAGGCCATTCGCCTGTTCCGGAGGTGTTAGGCGGCAGTTTTCCAGTCTAGGCCAATGTTGATAGCCTTGGACGAGTGGGTCAACCGACCGACAGAAATATAAGTCACGCCCGCCTCCGCGGCCGCCCGGATGGTGTTCAGGTTGATATCTCCTGAAGCCTCCGTGGGAACTCTGCCGCCAATGAAATTTACCGCCTCCGACATCATCGCTGCTGGCATGTTATCGAGTAGAATACTGTCCGCGCCGGCACCCAGGGCCTCCTCAACCTGCGCCAAGGTGTCGCATTCTACTTCGACGTCTTTGAGCCCAGCTTGCTTCGCCAGTTGAATGGCCTTTGGTACGCCGCCGGCCACGGCAACATGATTGTCTTTAATGAGAACACCATCGTCCAGCCGCATTCGGTGATTGGTTGCGCCTCCCATNCTNGTCGCATACTTGGCGAGNTCTCGNTAACCTGGGATGGTCTTACGCGTATCAAGGAGGATGGCCTCAGTTCCGTTGATGGCTTCCACATAGGTTCTGGTNAAGGTGGCAATGCCCGAGAGATGCTGCAGTAAGTTAATGGCAGTCCGCTCTGCGCTGAGAAGGTCAACGGCCGGGCCGCTTACCCTTGCGAGTTCAGCACCGGCGATTACTTTTTCCCCGTCGATTGCCAACGAATTCCATTTAATAGCGCTGGAAAATTTTGCAAAAACGAGTGCCGCCAGAGGAAGGCCCGCACAAACCATATTTTCCCGCGCTGCAATGACACCCTCAAACATCATGCCTGCCGGGATAACCGCCTGGGAGGTCAGGTCCCCTTTTCCGACATCCTCTTGAATCGCCGCGTCTAGCAGTGCGTGGACAACTGTTTCATCAAGCCCACCCGGTATCATGGTATTAGGCTGCATCCCGGGTTCGGGGGGACGCCGCCGGGGACATGTCCAACATCTTCTGGAGCGGAGCCAGCGCTTTGATACGTAGGTCTTCGGGTATTTCTACTCGGGGAGCTTCGTTGACCATGGCCAAGTATAATTTCTCGAGCGAATTCATGGCCATGAAGGGACAACTGGCGCAATCACAGGTACCGTCCGCGCCAGGTGCTGCTATGAAGGTTTTATGCGGTGCGGCTTTGGTCATCTGATGGATGATGTGCTGTTCCGTCGCGACAATGAATTCATTAGCGTCGTGACCCGTCACATAGTCTAGNATCGATCGCGTGGACCCGATGTGATCCGCATGACTGAGAATGGTGTCTGGACATTCNGGATGAGCGGCGAGTTTTGCATTTGGGTGACGAACCTGNAGCTTTACCAGTTCTTTCTCGTTAAATTGTTCGTGGACGATACATGTTCCAGGCCAGGGTATGATATTCCTGCCTGTTTTCTTGGCGAGGTAGGCACCCAAATGCCGGTCCGGCGCGAAAATGATTTTCTGGTCGGCCGGTAATTGATCGATAATCGCTTCCGCGTTGGATGAGGTAACGATGATATCGGAGAGAGCTTTCACTTCTGCTGAACAGTTCACATAAGTGATTGCCGTATGGTTGGGATGTTGGGCGCGGAAAGCTGCAAAATCGTCGGGTTGGCATGAATATTCGAGAGAGCAGCCGGCTTCGCGGTCCGGTATAACNACCGTTTTGTCAGGGCTCAGNATCTTGGCGCATTCCCCCATAAATTTAACGCCGCAAAAGGCGATCATGTCCGCGTCCGTTTGGGCAGCTTTGCGGGAGAGGTCCAGGGAGTCGCCCACAAAGTCCGCAATATCCTGAATTGCCGGGTCTTGATAATAGTGTGCCAGGATCACCGCATTTTTTTCACGGCGGACCCGATTGATCTCTTCTTCAAGGTCAATAAAAGGATCGAGTCTCTGAGCCGCTATCGCGCCGGGTCCCGGATCTATAACAGTGTTAATCATGTTGACCTATGAGCCCCAGGGTCATCCTCTCGGGATCGTCAAATTGTACGCAGTTTCACGCGAACATTTGGCTGATTTCTAAAATAAGTCAAGCACCTAGCCCGCCTTCAAAGGGTAATTGAAGTCTTGGCAACGCTATGGTTATGTCTATTGCATGTCCATAATAGACCAAATCACGGCCTGTCACGATGAAATGACCGCTTGGCGACGGGATCTCCATGCCTATCCGGAAACAGCATTTGAAGAGATCCGAACGGCAGATTTCGTGGCAAAAAAGTTGGAAAGTTTCGGCATTGCGGTTCACCGTGGCCTCGCTAAAACTGGGTTGGTTGGAACGCTTACAAACGGAACGGGCGGCGCCATCGGACTTCGTGCCGATATGGATGCGCTCGATATGGAAGAGCAAGCAGATGTTGGGTATGCCTCGAAGGTGCCTGGAAAGATGCACGCCTGCGGGCATGATGGTCATACCACCATGCTGCTCGGTGCTGCTAAGTACCTCTCCGAAACGCGGAAATTCAATGGAACTGTTCATTTCATTTTCCAGCCGGCGGAGGAAATGGTTGGCGGCGGCCGGGTTATGGTCGAGGAAGGGTTGTTCGAGAAATTTGACGTTGCCAGTGTTTACGGTATGCATAATTGGCCCAACATGCCAGCCGGAAAAATGAGTGTTCGCGCCGGCCCAGCCATGGCGTCCGCAGCGTCTTTTGAGATTATGGTGACTGGGAAGGGAAGCCATGCCGCGGCTCCCCATCAGGGCATTGATCCGATCATGATCGGTGCTAAGATTGTGACCGCGCTTCAAACGATCTCCAGTCGGATCACAAACCCGATCGAAGGCATCGTGGTCAGCATCACCCAATTTCATGCCGGGGATGCGATGAATGTGCTGCCGGATCGCGCGGCTCTCAAAGGGACAGCCCGATCATTTGCCGAAGATGCTCCGACGGCTATTGAGCCATTGATCCGCCGGATCGCAGAGAACACTGCTGCCGCGCATGGTGGAGCGGCAAGCCTCGAATATTCCCATCTTTATCCTGTTTTGATCAATTCGGAACGCGAGAGTGATTTGGCGCTTCGGGTGGCGGAAGACGTGGTGGGCAGCAGTGATATCTATCCAGAATATCCTCCGAGCATGGCCTCTGAGGACTTCTCATTCATGCTGAATGAGCGGCCGGGCTGTTTTATGAGGTTGGGGACCGGGTTTAATGATCGCGAGACGTTCCCACTTCACAGCACGCGCTACGAATTTAATGACGATGTCCTGCCTATAGGAGCCAGTTATTGGGCCCGGTTGGTCGAGACCGTTTTAATCTAACCGATTCTCCCATTAGTCACCTGTTGGGCCCGTTAATAAAAGAAAAAAAGCTCGGAAATTGGTGAGATAAGTAGGGTTTACGTCTTGTTTACCTTCTCGGATAATTATTATCTCGATATTTGGACTTGTAGGAAATTCTGCCTGTTCTTCCGATAGGGTATCTAAGCTCTTTAGGGGGCCACAAGTTCAGTCTCTGGTGCGACCACGCCTATTCTTAGGCGTGGTCGTACTTATTTTATATTTGGTGAGACGGGGGGTGCCGTTAGTTCGCTTCATCGGGAGACTAAAGCCAGTGTGGAGTTTACCCTTGCAAGCACTAGTCTCGTTATTCCGCTGGAAGACAGGGCAGGTGTTTTGAATCGTTTTGTCAGACTGGCGTACAGCCGTATCTGCCGTGGCGGCGGTTTTGGACGTGGTCTTGTTAATGAGCTTGCTCAACGCCAATACGGTCTCTTAGCAATGAACAACGATAGGTCCCTGGTCTACGTGTCTCCCCTCGCTTTCCTCAGGCGCTAGGGCGGCTATAATCAGGCGCTGAGCAACGTTGGATATATCATGTCTAATCGCCCAAGATTTATGACGGAATTCGATTGTGAGTATGGCGTCATGGTGGACATCTCGCCGACAGTCCGCCGTATTGTCGCCCAAAACCCTGGTCCGTTTACGTTTAAGGGGACGGGGACTTATGTCGTGGGCCGCGGGAAAGTAGCGGTTATTGATCCGGGGCCGGACCTGCCGGCGCATGTGGAGGCATTACTAACGGCACTAGATGAGGAGGAAATCACCCATCAGCTAATCACTCACACGCATATTGATCATTCTCCTGCCGCTAAACTGTTGCAGGCGCGGACCGGTGCACCAACATATGGTTTNGGTCCTCATGGGGGTGGTAAATATGAAAAGGGCGCGAAAGTCGAGGAGGGAGGCGACCAGGACTTTANCCCNGATCATGTCCTCAGGCACGGTGACCGTGTTGTGGGAGAGGGGTGGTCCTTCGACTGTATCCATACGCCAGGCCATACATCCAATCATTTATGTTATGCTTATCGGGAGGAAAACGCGCTGTTTCCGGGCGATCACGTCATGGGGTGGTCGACCACAGTCGTGTCGCCACCTGATGGCGATATGAGGGAATATTTGGATAGCCTGCGCGACTTGTCGGAGAGAAATGAGCAAATTTACTATCCAACTCATGGTGCGCCGATTGAGAACCCTAGTCCTTTTATAAGGGGGCTCATTGCACATCGAAAAATGCGGGAGCGTCAGATTATCTCTGTCTTGGAGGCTGGTGAAAATACAATTCCGGATATGGTACCAGAGATGTACAGAGGACTTGATCCAAGACTCATTCCGGCAGCACAGAGGTCCGTCTTTGCACATGTCATCGATCTGGTGGAGCGGGGAAAAGTTGCCTTTGAGGGAGATCTTGTGATCGGTAGTATACTTCGTCTTTTATGACTGTTAACCCGCGCATCACGCCTTTAAACCGGACCGGATTGTTTAGGCATCTTGGCGTTCTAAGCCTTAATTTGTAGCATAGCCATTTTTACCCTGTTTTGGAATAGGCGTTGTTTGGAGGGGACCGTCGTCTCGGATGGGCCTTGATGCCGAGGCCTGTGAGCGCTATCAGCACGTGAATGATAGTTTGCCGGTGATTTCATGACTGGTGGACATAATTCGATACCCGTTAATAACAGGGATTATAATGAGCCATGACCGGTGACGCGTCCCCCGATCTAAAAAACATGTCTATTTATGCTAGCTGGGCGAAGAGCNCGATCCGATATAGCGACCTTGACCCNAACGGNCATGTAAACAATGGTGCCATTAATGCGTTCTTTGANGATGGTCGGGTTTGCTTTCGAAATGACCGTATGCTGAAGCTCGGCGACGAAATTCTCACCGGGTTTGCCCTGGTCAAATTTACTGCCGAGTATTTGGCGCCGCTCTATTTTCCAGGGAGTGTTGATATTGGCACCGTCGTGACACGGATTGGCGGATCTTCCTTCTCCCTCGGGCAAGGTATATTTTCGGATGCCACATGTGTTTCCACTGCGGAAGTCATTACGGTGTCATTTGATCCAAAGAGCAATAGTTCACAAAAACTGACGCGTGAACTGTGCTCCATTCTTGAAGAGGCCTCTATCAAAGCATGATTGTTCTGCAGAGAGTCTCGGGGGCTGTGGAAACGCCGTCGCCTGCATCAAACGGATGGGCTGTTTCGATGCATGACATGTTATTGCGGCTCTAAGAAATAAAGGGGATGATATGCCTGCAGTTGATACCCGCTCCGGCGTGATTCATTATGATAAGCAGAAAGCCACACCCGGCTACACGCTGTTCACACCAATTGGTCTGTTTACCGCCTACCTGATCGATATGGCGGGAAATGTGGTTCATCAATGGGAGGTGCCCAACGAATTGGGCCATTATGCCTATCTCCTGGACAACGGCAATCTCCTTGCCTCCGTCCGAACAGAAGAGGGGCCTATGGGTCTGCCTGCAAAGGGTGGGCATCTTATTGAATATGACTGGGACGGCAATCTGGTGTGGGAACATGTCGATCACTTCCAACATCACGACTTTCGCCGCCAGAAANACGGCAATACTGTCTATCTCGCCTGGGAGCTGTTGGACGCGGAAACGAGTGCGAAAGTGCCGGGTGGTCTTCCCGGCCGGGAGCATGAAGACGGTATTTACAGTGATGTAATCCGGGAAATTGATCGGCAAGGGAATGTGATCTGGGAATGGCACGCCGCCACCGATATGGACATGAACCGCTTCCCGCTTGACCCCACCGTGGTGCGGTCGGAATACGCCCATGCCAATACCATATTTCCCTGTGAAAACGGCGATTATCTTATCAATTGGCGGTTTAACAATACGATGTTGCGGGTCGATAAGAAGACCAAAGAGGTGACCTGGTACTTGAACGATATTGACTATGGCCAGCATCATGACGTCCAGCAGATTGAGAACGGGAACATTCTATTCTTTGCAAATGGNGCCGATGTGCACATGCACGGACCGGAGGGGGGATCAGCNGTTGTCGAGGTCGATCCNTCAACGAATACAGAGGTGTGGCGCTACGAGGGCAGACCCCGGCGTTCTTTCGTCAGTTGGTTCATCAGTGGTTGTCAGCGTCAGCCCAATGGCAATACGTTGATTTGTGAGGGGATGTGGGGACGCTTGTTCGAGGTTACCCCCGATGGAGAAATTGTGTGGGAGTATGTCTCACCCTACGTCGTGGACTACGAGCATCCGGCGTTTGAAGGCATGAACGCGATTTTCCGGTGCTACCGGTACGCTGCTGACTCGCCTCAGATTGCCGGCCGATTGCCTTAGGGGGCAGCGTTCAGCCTTTCTGGCGGGCATAAACCTGCGCGGCCTTGCCGAATTCCTCATATAGTCGACGAGATAATAAGTGCTCAGGTTCCTGCGGCTCGTATTCGGTATGCCATTGAACACCGACGGTGAAGGTGGGGTCGTCTTTCAGGCGGATGGCCTCTATCACGTCGTCTTCGACTGCCACGGCTTCTACATTGAATGCATCCGCAACCTGGTCGATGCCTTGGCCATGAAGTGAATTAACCCGGTATACATCGTTACCGACCAGTTTCTGAAACAGGCCCCCCGCCTGTAGGCGAATGTCGTGACGGAGGGCGAATATCTCCTCCATTGTGACATCCTCCCCGCGCGGCATGCGGTGGTCTTTTTTANCNGGCAACAGNTGAACGCGGTAATGCANCGANCCACCCATGGCAACATTCATTTCCTGAAGACCNCNGCANGACCCGAGAATNGGCATCTNCCGGCTGATNGCCGAGCGGATCAGCGGNAAAACGGTGTGGTCNCGATCCGGATCAATGGGCTCGTCATCTGGAAACGGCGGGCCGCNGNAATGGTGTGGTTCGATGTTCGCGCGTCCGCCCGTGAGCATGATGCCATCNAAATGANCCAGCAGTTCNTCGAAATCATAGTCGTCCCCTCTAGCGGGAATNATCAGGGGAGTGCAGTTTGAAAAATCCGCAAGCATGTTCGCATATCGTTTAGCAGCGGCATTGCTGGGAATGCCGCTGCCGGGCATCTGGAGGACGCTTGCCGGTACCCCGATAACCGGTTTTTTGAAAGCGGATGACATCAGGATTAGTTAGGCGGTAACGGCCATTTGGATGGGCCCCTCGGCCCGTTTGTGAATAAACTGGTCGACATAGTCGTTCCCTGAATTCTCGATCGCGTCCGGGGTTCCCTCCCAAATGATCCGCCCGTCATAAAGCATGGCGATGCGATCGGCGACTTTGCGGGCGCCGCCCATGTCGCTGGTGATCGACAGCGCTGTGGCCCCAAGGGTACGGACACCGTTGAGAATGAGGTCGTTCACCACATTCGTCATGATCGGGTCTAACCCGGCAGTCGGCTCATCAAGGAGAACAATTTCAGGATCGTTGGCAATGGCGCGGGCGAAGCCAACACGTTTCTGCATGCCGCCCGAGATCTCCGAGGGCAGTAGTTCTCCAACATCCTCTGTCATTCCCACCGATGCCAGTTTATCCAAGGCGAGGTCTCTTGACTCCAAGTTTGTACGCCCTTTCTCATGCAGAAACCTAAATGCCACATTCTCCCAGACCTTCTGGCTATCAAAAAGTGCTGATTGCTGAAAAAGCACGCCTGTGCGGTTGAAAAGATCCTTCCGCTCAGTTTCTTTAAGTCCAATGGTTTCCCGGCCATCAATCTGGATGCTGCCCGCGTCTGGGGCGACCAAGCCCAGGATACATTTCAAGATGAGCGTTTTTCCGCTTGCTGAGCCCCCAATCAGGACAATCGATTCGCCGTTACCAATTTCCAAATCAATGCCTTTAAGGACGTGGTTGTCACCGAAACTCTTGGTCACGCCTTCACAGACAATTTTAGCTATCTCGCTCATATTCCCAACGTATAGACCAAGAGACGATCCCTCAACCCGCTGTTCTCGAGTTCACCCGCCCTCGCCACCGCGGGTCGAGAGTTAGGCCGTGAAGGCCTGAATGCCCGTTTGTGCCCGGCCGAGAATAAGGGCGTGCACGTCATGCGATCCCTCATAGGTGTTTACAGACTCCAAATTAAGAACGTGCCGGATGATATGGTACTCGTCGGCGATCCCATTTCCGCCATGCATATCTCGGGATACGCGCGCAATATCGAGGGCCTTACCAGCATTATTCCGTTTCAGGATGGAGATGTTCTCGACGGCACACCGGTCTTCGTCCATGAGACGCCCTGCACGGAGCACGGCCTGGAGGCCAAGGCTAATCTCGGTCTGCATATCGACCAATTTTTTCTGGACCAGTTGAGTGGCGGCGAGGGGGCGGCCAAATTGTTGCCGGTCTAGGGTATACTGGCGGGCCGCGTGCCAGCAGAATTCGGCCGCGCCGAGGGCTCCCCAGGCAATGCCGTAACGGGCTTTGTTCAGGCACCCAAACGGGCCCGCAAGGCCTGCTATGTCGGGGAAGATGTTCTCTTCTGGGACGTGAACTTCATCCATGACCACTTCGCCCGTCACGGAAGCGCGGAGAGAGAATTTACCTTCGATCTTAGGTGCGCTCAGACCTTTCATGCCTTTTTCCAGTATAAAACCACGAATTATACCGTCGAGCTTGGCCCAGACGACAAAAACATCCGCATGGGGAGCATTTGAGATCCACATTTTGTTGCCCGTCAGAACATACCCGTCTGAGACTTTCTTGGCGCGAGTTTGCATGCTGCCCGGGTCGGACCCATGGTCCGGTTCGGTGAGGCCAAAGCAGCCGATTAACTCCCCACTGGCTAGTTTGGGGAGATACTTTTGCTTCTGGTCTTCCGAGCCGTAGGTGAAGATGGGATGGATGACTAGCGATGATTGCACGCTCAACATGGACCGGAAACCAGAATCCACGCGCTCGATCTCCCGAGTTACAAGTCCGTAGCACACATGATTAAGGTCCGCCCCTCCATACGCTTCCGGNAGNGTGGTTGCNAACAGGCCAAGCTCGCCCATTTCGTAAAANATATCCCNGTCAAAGGTTTCATGGCGGTGCATTTCCAGAACACGGGGCATNANTTTTTCCTGCCCGTAGTCATGCGCGGTATCCCGGACAAGCCTCTCTTCTTCGCTCAGTTGCTCTTCGAATAGAAAGGGGTCATCCCACTGNAATTGNGCTCNATCTGCCATGNCGNACACTNATCCTTCTCACTNANNACNTTAGAAATTAGTTTAGACTTAAACTAATTNNTTTGANGNGGATTTACCAGCAATTTGTTTTACGTACGGACAGCCCGCTACCTTGTTGCTAGCCGCATTAATTTATCCCGCTAGTTCCTCTACGAGACGTTTGGTGATGGCGCCGATGACCCGGCGACGATACCAAGGCGCGACGGTGGTTGTTCGCATGGGCTTGGCTTGCTTGCGCACGGTGTCACGAACCTGCATTGCGCTCTCTTCGCTAAGTTTTGCGCCGATCAGACCCTCGAGGCCGGAGACAATTTGCGGATAGGGGTTCACGGCGGTGAGCGCAATCGCCAAATCCTCGATCAACCCGTCAGCGCTAGTACGGAGCCGCACGGCCGCGCCAGCTAGGGGAAAGTCTATGGAGCCTCGGACACGGGCCTTCTCGTATCCGGAAGGGTCGCCCGCCAACTCTTGCGGCAGGNGCACCGCGGTTAAAAGCTCACCGGGTTTCAGGGTCAAATGGTCCAACCCGTCATTTTGATAAAGATCTATGAGCGACATCCGTTTGATACCGTCTTCGCTGGCAATGTCCACTTCGGCGTTGTAGACCAGCATGGATGGTGCCATGTCACCAGAGAATGCGGCAAAGCACCGTTTGCCGCTCGGGGCAACGTGGCACGTGTCGCCGCGTTCTTTAAGGCAATAGTCGTTGCTTTGACGCCACCATTCACTTTGATTGTAGAATAAACACCGTGTATCTAGGCACAGATTACCACCTAACGTGCCGTACATTTGATGGGTCGCCCCGGCCACCGCCTTGGCGGATTGTGAGATCGCCGTGTAGTTTTCCACCACCGTCTCATGGTCGTGCAGTTCTTTCAGCGTGACGCTGGCCCCAATATGCAGCCCGTTGCTGTCTACGGTAATCGACTTCATGCCGGTGATGGCTGAGAGGTCGACCAGGTTTTGCGGCTGTTCGATGCCGCGCCGGACGTTAACCAGCATGTCGGTGCCGCCAGCGACGTAGAGCGCGTCATCGTTGTCGGCTCTGGCCTTTACAGCGTCTTCAACGGTTTCTGGACGATGAAGCTGAAAATTGGGCATGAATTCCATTGGATAATTCTCCTATTCTGCGGCAGCTTTTCGGCTGCTCTCTCTTTTTTCCATGAGTTCCATGAGTCTATCCGGTGTGACGGGCAGATCGATAGGACGGACTCCTATAGCGTCCGCAACAGCATTGGTCAGAGCGGGAATGAAGCTTGAGAGTGAAGTCTCTCCTGCTTCCTTTGCCCCGAAGGGGCCATGAGGGTCGATGCTCTCGATGATGCCGACCTCGATCGGTGGCGACTCAATAATGGAGGGCACCCGATAGTCNAGCATGCTGCCGGAAACGCCTAGNCCGTTGTGGTAGACNGTTTCNTCNGAAATCGCTTGNCCCATNCCCATCCANACGGAACCCTGNATTTGNCCTTCGCAACTAAGTGGGTTCAATGCCTTGCCAACATCTTGGGCCACCCAGACTTTGTCAACTGTTACCTGGGCAGTTTCTGGGTCAATAGTTACTTCAACTACCTGGGCAGAATAGGCATAGGCCATGCTTCCGCCGATCGCGCCACCTCTGTATTTTTTNGTACCGTGAGATTCNGGTATNGTATCGTAGTTTCCTTTCACTGTNANAGTNCCNGTNCCTTCTAGAGCGGCTANNACCACTTCTTCAAANGTCATGCCTTCGTCTTGACTTGCCGCACGATAGACCTCCCCCAAGCACTCAACATCCTCTGGTTTACAATCCAGNTTTTTGGCGGCTGCCTCNATAAGAACCTGTTTTAGATTGTTTGCTGCGTTGATGGCCGCATTTCCTACCATAAAGGTTATTCTTGATGAATATGCTCCATTGTCTTTGGGCGTGACCTTTGANTCACTCGTAATGGATTGTATGCGNGTCATGTCTAGCCCCAAGACTTCNGCAACGCATTGTGTGATAACCGTCGTAGAGCCTTGACCTATTTCTGGTGCCCCTGTTAGGAGGGTTATNGAGGCATCCCAATCGAGTTTTAAGTGAATGGTAGCGTGGGGTTCNCCAGTCCAATTTACTGATTTTGAAGCTCCTGATAGGTAATGCGACGCGGCAACACCTATGCCCCGATAGGGTGCTAGGTTACCTCTCTTAGTTTTCCAATCGCTCTCTTTTTCGACCCAATCCAGACACTCTGGTAAACCATAGCTATTAATCATTAGGTCATTTGCAGTGAAGGTTGGAGCAGATAAAAAATTACGGCGGCGGAATTCTATCGGATCCATTTTGAGCTGATTAGAAAGTTCATCAATTAGCGCTTCAAATGCGTATCTAACCCCAACAGTTCCATGACCCCTCATAGCACCCGGTGGGGGAGTGTTCGTCAGGACGCGAAGACCTTTATACCGCGCGTTTTCAAAATTGTAGACGCCAAATACAAGACTTCCCGCGTAAAGGATGGTTACGACACCGTAGCCGCTATATCCTCCTCCGCGTTGGATAACCTGAAAATCAACCGCAGTAATTGTGCCGTCTTTTTTGACCCCGATTTTCATTTTTACGTCCGTTTCCGGACGGCCTCGATGGGTAATAAATGTCTCTTCCCGGCTAACAACTAAACGGACGGTGCCTCTTGCTTTACGAGCTACCAGGGCACACATCAGCTCTACGTTTAAGCACTCGGTCCGACAACCAAAACCACCCCCGATGTGGGGTTTTATCACGCGAATTTTTGATTGATCCATCTTGAGTGTTTTTGCCAGCATGATGTGCACGTAAAAGGGGACCTGAGTGCTAGCCCTAACCGTCATATAATCTCTTTCCGCGTCGTATTCAGCTATGGCTGCATGTGGTTCTGTCTGAACCTGGCAAATTTCTGGGCAATTATAGGTTTCTTCGAGCACCAAGTCGGCATCTTTAAGGGCTGCGTCCACGTCACCAATTTCGTAATCAACCTCGCGTTCGATATTACCCGGACGGTGATCGTGAAGGTCGATAGCGCCTTTGGACATTGCATCTGAAGAAGTGAAATAAGCGGGAAGTTCTTTATATTCGAATTTTATCAAATCTATCGCTTTTTGAGCTGTTTCCACATCTTCCGCAGCAACGCACGCAAGAGGTTCTCCTCTATATCGCACTTTATCNCGAGCCATCGGGTATTCGAAACGAGCGATGGGAAGTACACCGTAGGGTTCGTCGCAGTCTTCGCCTGTTATGATCCCGTGCACGCCGGGCAAAGCCTCTGCGGCTGAAATATCTAGTTTAATGATTTCTGCATGTGCTACAGGACTCCTAAATATTCTNCCCACTAGACAATTGTTGGGTATAAAATCTGATGAATACAAGGCTTTGCCGGAGACCTTCTCCGGTCCGTCAACAAGCGGTTGAGGAACTCCGATTGACTGGGTGGGCTTAATCTCATTCATGCTGCGATTCCCTTGCCGGCTCTCTTCAATTCTTCGACCGCGTATTGGACCGATTCGATGATTTTGACATAGCCCGTGCAGCGGCAAATATTAGCCGCCAGGCCTTGGCGGATGTCTTCCTCGGAAGGATCCGGATTTTCCCGGAGCAGGCCCTCTGCTGCCATAATCATGCCGGGCGTACAGAATCCGCACTGCGCCCCCAGTTTTTCATGAAAGCCACGCTGGAGCGCTGATAAGCGGCCCTGAACTTCCAAAGCCTCAATGGTGATAATGTCTTTATTTGCGCACGTCGCGGCGAGGNTCAGGCAGGCGTGCCTCGGTTGACCATCCACAAGCACCGTACAACAACCGCACTCGCCGCCGTCGCAGCCTATTTTTGTTCCTGTCAGACCGATTGACTCTCGGAGATAGTCGACAAGTAGAATGTTGTCGCCGACGACATCGTCGCGTTCCCGTCCGTTGACTGTGCAATGGAGCAGGGTCTTTTGGTTTTTTTTGCTCATAGTTGAAGAGGCCCTTGGTGATTTGACAGTTTAATGGGTGGCATCAGGATTGGCGTGGGCGAGGAGAAGGCTTTGATCGACATCTGCGGCAACCTTGTCGACTCCCGCCTCAAGTTTTGCCGGCCAGTCCGTGAAAATAGCGACGAGTTTCTCGTGCCCGCCGCGGCGAACCGCGCCGTATCCACGTGCCCAGATGGACAACCGGGCGGTCTGGCAGGCCAGTGCATAATCCTTGGCGGCTGCGGCTTTAACGGCCTCGAGCCATTCGAGCATGTATGTCTGCTCTTCCAAATACTGGGCACTTCGGCGGCGCAGAAACTTAAGCGATGCCAGTATTTTTAAGAGGGCAAAACCAAAAGCGCTTCCGGTCGGAATGTGCAGCGCCAACCCNTTGCCCCTCTGGAGTTTTTTGANTTGCGGCACAATCCAGGAAAAGGATGGCGGCAGCATGCCAATAATCTCGTCCCGGCCNGGCTTNAAATAGTCNGTNAGCCGGAGAGGCGTNTCTTCGCTGACGCTGAGTTCGNCGCGAATGCGGTTGAGCCGCCCGGGNCGCGTTTTTAGTTGNGCAACACGGACGACGTCCTCAAAGCTCATCCAGAGAGCCATGCGCTGNGCGACTTCACGNGTGAGGACCNTGGTCGGCGNNNTGTCCAACGCGTGCACGGCATCCAGNCNANCNAAATANAACTCGGCATANGCCGCNTCCTGGTANTCNACGAGTTTTGCAATGCCATGGGCNACNNTTGCCCTGATTNCTTCNGGGTANGTTTCGAGTTTNCNATTGAAAGAGGCTGGNGCCGGTTTGAGTGNTNGGTCGGGNTCCTCCNGNGNCTCCGATCCGCCGTCCCGNGCAGCCTGTAGGCCTGCATTATAGCCGGTAAGATTTGATTCGACGGCGACGCCTTTCTCCTCAATCGCGGCGCGTCCGTGTTCTTCGCCCAGCGGTAAAATACCACTGCCGATGATGGCACCGAACATCACTGAATTGATGCGCCCAGTTGAGTTACCGGCAAGGCTGTCCACATCCAAGCGGATCAGATCCTTAGCTGCATTCTCGATGGATCCCATCATCGGTTTGCCGTCAATTGTACCGTCGCCAGCGGACATTTTTTCTGCGGTCGAGTATACCCGGTCCATACCGGTTATGACCGTCGTGGTTTCTGTAATGAACCCCCGTTCGAGAGCCCGGCCGGCCTCGGTGGGTTCCAATGCCGCCATGATGTCCAGATCACCAGTCGCCGGGAATAGCGTGAAAATCGGGTCCATCGGCGGGTTTTGCTCGGGGAACAATTCGAAATAGTATGTCGTTGCACCGGTTCGCTGCGCGACCCCCGGCGTCGACGTCGCCTGCGCCGGATATCCAGCGTGGTAAGATGCTTCCACTAGCCAGTCAGCTAGTACGCCGCCGCCCTGGCCACCAAGCGCGCCGATTAGAATGCAAAGGGGGCGGTCTGCTGCCATCACTCAAGCCCCCATGGCGGACAGAAGGCCGCGGTTAATGGCAGAGAAAAATTTTCTCATGGAGTTCGGGTTGCGGATGGCCTCGGCTTTATAGAAGGAGGGACATAGCTGGGCGGCATGGGCAACTTCGCCGCAATGGCCGCAGGCAAAGCAGCCCTGATCCACGTGTGCGACGGGTGTTTCCTTGAAAGGGTCGCTGCTTTCCTTGAGGGTGAGGGATGGACAGCCATTGAGGCGCATGCAGGAATGATCCCCCGTGCAAACCTCTTCATCTACGCCGAATTTCTCCTGTACAACTGTCTGTCCCGCCTTCAGGGCCTTGGCTTTAGCAGGGCGTTCTTTCCGCTGACGGGCAAGCATGCATTCATTGTTGGAGATGACGACGCGAAGACCATATTCCCGGGCGTCCAGGGCTTCCCCGATTATCCGCTTGGACTCCTCAAGGCTGTATGAGTCGACATATTTTATCCATTGGACGCCCACCCCTTTGAGGGCGCTCTCGATGGTCACGAGCGAGGCTTTGCCGATGGGCGTGGCCCCGGTAGAGGGAAGTTTATGCTGGCCCGTCGCAGCGGCGTAGCCGTTATCAAGAATAACCAAAACCGAGTCATATTCGTTCCAACGGGCATTGATGACACCCGAGGTAAATCCATTGTGCCAAAATCCTCCATCTCCCATGATGGCAACATTAGATTGTCCCAGGCTTGGCCCGATGGCGCCGCTGCTGGCCAAAGACAGCCCATAGCCCAAAACTGTATTCCCGACATTGAATGGCGGCAAAGACCCAAAAAGATTGCAGCCAATATCCATGGACACGTGGAATTTTCCGCGCTCTTTCATGAGCAGTTTCATGGCCGCCATTATCGGGCGTTCCGGACAGCCGGTGCAAAATGAGGGGGGCCTAGCTGGCATGGGGTCTTGGATGTGGGATCGCGCTACCGAACACTCGTTTTTAATTGCGGCTTCTGCGAGGCTTGCTGTTGAATTTTCTCCCTTTTTAGAGACTAAGGTCAAAAATTTTGCGACGCCCTCGCGAACCACATCGGAGACATACTCGCCTGCCATGGGGAGGACGTCTTTGCCGTGAATGGAGCATTCAATTTGGCACCGCTGTGCAATCTCGGCGATTTGAGACTCAATATAGTTCGGGTTTCCTTCCTCCACGACCAAGATGTGATCTTTTTCGGCCATGAAGTCTTCAATTTCATCAGGGATCAACGGATACACAAGATTGAGACAAAGAATGGGGATATCTGTATTCCCATAGGCGTCTGCGGCGCCAAGGCGCCGGAGGGCACGCAGAAGAACAGTATAGGTGCCACCCTGTGTGATGATGCCAAACGTGCCGCCTTTGCCCGGGAACAACTCATTCATTTTGTGATCGTGGGCAAACTGTTGCGCCGCTGGTAATCGCTCCTCGAATTTGGCTTTCTCGTGCCGATAAGTCGCCGGCGGCAGAACAATCTTTTCGACATCGTAAATTTGCTCCGGCACTGGGTTGTTGGCGTTATACTTCCCAATTTTATTGTCTTTGGCGGTAAAATCACCGGTCAGATGACAGGCTCGAATACGCATGTTGTAGAATATCGGCATGGAGCAGGCCTCGGATAGATCGAAGGACTGCTGTGCCAGTTCAACCATGCGTCCCAGGTTGTAGCGGGGATCCAGCAATGGAATGGCGGACTTCATGGCAAAGGTGTAGGTCCTCTCCTGCATAATGCTGGAGCCTTCACCATAGTCATCACCGAGGATTATCAGCGACCCGCCGACCACCCCAGAGGAGGCGAGATTTGATAAAGCATCTGACGCTACGTTTGTCCCCACCACTGATTTCCATGTCACGGCGCCCCTAATGGGGTAGCCGATGGAGGCGCTTAACAGGGCGGCAGCACCGGCTTCAGATGCTGACTGCTCGTAGTGAATGCCCATGGGCTTGAGAATTTCCTCGCTGGCGTCAGCGAGAACGTCAATGAGATGGGACATGGGCGCGCCGGGATACCCGCCGACATATGATATGCCTGACTGAAGAAGGGCTTTGGTAATGGCAAGGATGCCCTCGCCGTGGAAAGTCTCTCCGTCGCCCAGCAGGAGTTTCTCGATTTCCTTTTTGTAAGAGCGTTCGCCAACTGTTAAGACGCGTGCTACCGCTGTTCCACCATCCATGCGGATTCTCCAATCTGTGGTCACTGTGTCTCGGGTGAACGCCACCAATTGTTTGGTAGACGAACAATACGAAGTGTATTGAAGGCGGGCAGGGGACTCAACAGAAATGTCTAACACAGACCATCGGGGTTGCTGGGGCGCGCGCAGGTGTTGGTCGGGCGAAATTTGATTGGCGGGTCTTTTCGATTTATCAAGTACCTAGAACACGCGTCACTAGGAGCAGCAGTATGTGTCAGCAGGAGTAGCCGTGTCTCGTGGCCGCATGAAAATAGTCGGCGTGCCTCACATGCTCGAGCCAATAGTTGCCCATCGGGCCGAGCGACCGATGGGTGGTGATCAGCCGTGTCGTTAGAGGGGCTCTCGTTCGTTCAATTTTTGCTCGTCGCAGGGGCGCTCCTTGTGGCCATTATGGGCCTCAGCCTTTTGCTGGCCGGTCTTCATCAGGCCCCATATTTTGCGTCATGTCGTATACTTGTATCCCGGTTGGTCCTGCCGATGATGACTTGTTCATGGCGGGTTGTGCCTGTCCGGGCAACGGCGCTCGTTGTGAAAGGCTATCAAGCATATGTTCATTACTGGTTTTGCCATTCAGAAAATAATTTTTTGGTAAGTAGTATGTTTATAATCATTGTTCTGATCGGCATACCGGCGGGGGCCATTTTTAATGCTGCGCGCGGAGGCTCACCATTTTTATTAATCCTCCTGGCGAGCTTGGCCCTGGTTTCTATCACCCTCGCGATATTGAGTGAAACAGAGCGCCTTAAAGGCTTGACCGTGCTCCTCTCCACGTTTTTATTTCTGGCCTTATTTGTTTTCGTCCCCGGTTATGTATTCCATTCACTCACAGACAGACTTATTAACCTCTCCGTTGGGCGAGCTGTTATTGGCAGCTTCCTGGTCGTCCCGCTTCTCTATTTCGCGGCGCAATCGAGTGTCCTCGCCATTGGTCAATTTTTTCCAAGTCGAGGCGTCGACGGGGGGGGGCAGTTGAAACATCACCTGATCAATTTTGCAGCCGGATTACCTATTGCCTATCTCTTGACATTCGCTACGTTTTTGGCGGA
>NHHQ01000072.1 GCA_002170915.1 Rhodospirillaceae bacterium TMED167
CTTATTAATATCATTGAACCACAGCGTCTAAATGTACAACAGACCTCGATACTCGGTAAGGCCATTGTGAATGGCACGATTAACGCACAAAACATTAACAAAGCTTCGCAATTAAGTATTAAAAAAATTAAAACCTCGGCCCTCAAATTATCTGGAAACGTTTGAGTTATTAACTAAACTTGATGTGGTATTACTGAGGTTTACTTTAAATTGTGCAAAAAATTTAAAGACGGATAGTGACCTTTGCGGATTTTATCCCCATAAGATAAAATAAATATTCCTTGCTTATACTGTTTACCATCCTTCCAAACACCGACAAATCTAGACACTAACTTTCTACTTTGAAGCTTGCGTTTTGTGTCTTTAACTTAAATCGATGGGTAATAGTACTTGAGTGGAATATCTTAGCGAGGCGGACGAGACTTATAATAATTGATTAAAAAAATATCGGCAAAATTCCAAAAACCTACATAATAATTTGTAATAATTCGAACTTAATCCCATTTTTACTTAGCGTGTGTGCAAAATGAAAAGTCACATTAAGTTAAATATAATAACTATAACCCTAACTATATTTTTCGTTTTCACTATTNCACCTCTCATAGGCCTCGCAGTTTACTCCTACCAAAGTAATGAAACGGCCGCACTTATTACTTTGAGAGAACAAGTTGAGCGTAATAAAGATACTGTCGTTCAAGTTGCCTCAAAAATGGTCGAACATGTGGGTCGAACAATTGCCGTGGTTGGCGATGCTGTCGCAACAAACCCAGCGCAGTTTAAGGTCGGAGAGGGTGATCAGATACTTTGGCGGGGATTAACAGCAGCTGACCAAATCGATGCTTTGTATGTGAGTTTTGAAGACGGTTATCACCGGGTAGTATCCAGAGTAGACNCAGATCGGCGAAAAACCGATAAACGCATTCCTCAAAATGCTAATTGGCACGTTAGTTACATTGATGACTTTACTCATCAAGAAAGACGAGCACGACATCGCTGGTTTTACGAAGAATGGGGGGGTAATGCATTAACCTCTTTTTCTTTGAAAACTAAACTCGATATACGGCAGCTGCCTCATTATATGGGTGCAAAAAATAAAAAGGCACTATCTATTGGGGAGGTCAGCATAAACCCAGATACNGGATTTTCGATCATATCACTTGGTTTTCCAGTCATAAATCATAAAGGCTTTATTGGTTTTGTTGGTGCAAACATGACTTTGTCAAATATCTCCGGTTATCTAAAGGCAAACAAAATAAGTGAGAACAGTATTTCGGTTATATACAATGCGAAAGGTACTCTCGTCGCGAGTTCGGATTTTGGATTATTTAATTCCGGTGCGACAAAAAATATTACTGCTACAAACAACCTTAATTTGAAAGAGGCCTACGCCTCGAGAAAGTTGATTGAGGAAAAACCCACGATCATTACGACATCAAGCGGTAAACGCATCAGCGCCATGGCGGCGCCCTTTCCCAGCAGATTTGAAAAAGACTGGTGGGTACTTACCATTACCCCGATTGATGATTTTGTTGGTCACCTGATTAGAACTAATCGGGACACAGCCATCCTCATCTTTACTTTATCCCTAATTATTATGGCGTTCATCTTGCTCCTGGCGATGCGGNTAAAAATTGCAATGAANTTTCTAGTTGATGACTTTAATAGAATTGGTCAATTCGAACTANTTGAGACGAAGAAAATGAACTCAATCGTTAATGAATTTGATGCAATCGAGCAATCCAAAGAGAGGATGAAGGTCAGTCTCCGGTCTTTCAGTCGTTATGTCCCCAAAGATTTGGTGAAGGAGCTTATCACCTCAGGAAAGGAAGCAAAATTAGGGGGCGAACGTCGCAAAGTTACTATTCATTTCTCCGATATCGTCGGCTTTACTCCAATTGCCGAAAAGCTAGAACCTGAGCAACTCGCTCAGGAATTATCTGAGTACTTTACCCTTATGCGCGATGCGATAATTGAACAATCAGGTGTTGTTAAGGAATATATGGGTGATGGAATTATGGCCCTATTCAACGCGCCGGTGGAAATTCAAAATCATGAAACAAAAGCCTGTTTAGCAGCTTTAGAGGCGCAAAAACGACTTTTGAGCGATAGAAGACGCCGAGCGTCTAGCGGAAGTCCATTATTTGCATCCAGAATTGGTTTATCCGTTGGAGAAGTACTGGTCGGTAACATAGGGACTGCAGATAGATTTTCATACACCGTTATTGGCGATCCGGTTAACTTAGCATCTCGGCTNGAGGGACTGTGCAAGTTTTATTCTACCGAAATCATAGCCAGTGAAAATTTNCGTGACGCAACTGGCGATCAGTTCGAATGGCGTTTGCTAGATTTAGTCGCTGTAGTTGGTAGAAGCACAGGCAATAAAATTTTCGAGCTTCTTGGCCGTAAGGGAGANGTTNAAAATGCGGTGCTGCAAGATCGAAACACTTATGAGTTGGCAATAACCAAGTATTGGAACCGTGAATTTGAGAGTGCCTACCTCGATTTTAGAGACCTGTCATCACGGAACACCCAAGACGAGGCATCTGCTGTTATGGCCAGACGATCGCGAAAGCTAATGAAATCCCCACCCCCTTCAGATTGGGACGGCATATATATTCATACAAAGAAATAACTTCTAATCCATCCCAGTTAATATTCGTCGTGTCGGCAAGCTATTCCGATGTTGCGCGATCCATACACAATCAATTTATGACGGCATATGTTAAGCCAAAGCGTCGCAGTTCAAACAAATTGTCGATGCAGGTTTAGTATAATTAAATAGGTCAGATTGCTGGCATATTTAAAGCAAATATGTGAGCTTGAGTATAATCAGGTTATCCAAATAAAATTTAAGTATAACTTCANCACGCAGTCAAAAGGCTTTTTGCATGTGTTAAGATTGTAAATNCTATAANAAATATTATTTGACNGTATTAAACCCTTATTATTTATTTGATCCTATATCTANTAAGATTACTCAATATTTGGGTTGGTGAGAGACGCACTCAAAAAAGCCCTAACCGTTCAATCAACCAGGTTCTATTTTATACTGTCACGCGACTTGTAAGATCTTTTACACGTTCGGCTAAAAATTCTAGCCAAAAGCGGATAAATGGATCTGATTCTTGCAGTTTTCGTTGAATGTCCTCACGCCTCACGACAATTACTTCTGTTCTCTCCCAAGCCACTGCGGTCGCACTGCGGGGCTTGTTGTCCATGAGTGCCATTTCACCAAATAACTGCCCTGACTTTAAACTCGTTAGGTGAATATCCTCCTCATCCCGAGTAGCCACGATTTCAACGCGCCCACTTTGGATAAGGTAGGCACACGCCGCGCTCTCACCTTGTTTAAATATCACAGTTTCCTCTTCAAAAACTTGTCTATCCAGATCGCTATCCATTGCTACACCTGATCTATATTGAGAGGGATTCCGCAAACTTAGTACACAAGTANTTCTCGGTCTATCATGCAGTTTGCCTGACTTAGTTGGTGGGCGAGTTAAAATCTAATATGGCAAGCAGAGAATACATAGTTAAGGCTCAAGCATTTTGCCCAACGATATTACTGAAAAAAGAGCGATCCGCCAATTTGGCTCTCATTTCTGGGATTTACTTTAAGCCAATATTATTCAACTCAATTAAATGAATTTTTTTATAAAATCGAATACAATTTGATAACATGGTTGCTTTGCAATGAGCTTATCGAATTCCCTCCAAACGTCGCCCTTAAAAAGTTCATGAGATTACGGTCTCACTTATTGGGAAGAGCATTAAAGGCAAGCTCTGGGACACAATATTTTTGTTACGTAAAGGCGATCCAGACACGGATCGGTCAGTTGTATACCTAAAACATCCTCATATAACCATTGGAGACTATGCAACATGCTTAACCAAAACTGTCACCCAAACTAATTGAGAGCGCGACTGTGAAAGTATCTTAATGATTAGGCCCGCTCATATACACCGCTTTGTGATGGTTCTACACTGGGCCAGTTTTATATGGCTCCTAACATGTTGGTTTTGGATGCAGGTAGAATATTTCTCAGATGTGCTCCCAAGTCTGCCGCTTATCGCGGCACCCTATTTCCTCGTTATGTTTGCGGTATGGCTTAAACAAAAGCGATGGGTTTGGTTTCCTTGGCAACACTCCAAACCCAGTAAATTGAATAAAGATAGAGCATAAGCGTTTTTGATAATCTCTGGAGTAGTACAGATTAATTCCTAACCTCAATGACTGCGTAGATTATGACTTTCCATTCCATTTAAAACAGGCATGAAAATGGCGAGTGTTACTATATTTAAATTTGACGGTTTCGATGATGAGAGAGTTCTCAAGAAAGCCTTTAGTCCTTAGATTGCATGTAGACGATGAACAATTTCACGAATGCCCAATCGATTAGTGCCAATGCTCACACGACACTGCTAGACCTACTAGAAGACTTCAAAATAAGGGCTCAATCCTCTCTTAGCCCATTCGCTAATTTGGGTTAAATGATTGTAAATCAGATATAAATGNTGGAANTTANCCNTCTTTAATTCCCTTACTCCAATCAGAGAGTGACAANATTTTTGGCTAAAGATGACNCANTAGAAGAGAGCCAATTCAANGCTAAAGAGCGTCGCNAAAGTGGTGAATTCGTTCGCNGTGTCAGCNGTTTTCGCTGTTCAATCGGCGATCAAGAATTTCNACCTGAACCNGGTCGCTATCACCTATTCGTCGCTCTGAACTGCCCGTGGTGTCATCGTGTCACGTTGGCGCGTAACATTCTTGGCCTGCAACAAAGCATCACAATGGATGTAGCATTTCCCAATCGAACAGATGAGACCGATCCGGAAGGCCCAAATTTTTGGGAATTTTCTCCAAAACGCATAGCATCATTGACAGGCCAAAGGTTACCCGAGTGCACCCATGAAACAGGGACCGGCAAAGGTCTGCGCCTGGCTAAAGACATATACTTTATAGAAGGTTCACGGGAACAATCTCTCCCCATCCTATATGACAAGCAAAATCGTTGCATCGTTAGTAATGAAAGCGCCGAGATCATCCGGATGTTGGATCTACATGCCAGAGCCCTCAGCAAATCTGGACCATCTGGTCCTCAGCTATTTCCAGATGATACAAAGACCCGAGATCAGATTGCTCTTCTAAATGAACGTATTTACACCAATATTAACAACGGTGCATACAAGGCAGGATTTTCGTCCGATCAAACTGTCTATGAAGACGCCTTCCGTAACTATTTCTCAACATTAAACTTCCTGAATGAATTGCTATCGGACAATCGTCCATTTCTGACGGGCACCTGTTTCACCGAGGCTGACTTGCGCCTTTTCCCCACCCTCTTCCGCCATGATCCTATCTACTACATACGAATGAAGCTGAACGGTGCTCGCATTCTCGATTATCCGTATTTGTGGAAGTGGCTTTGCCGAGTATATGCATTAGATGGTGTTGTCGATGCTGGGTCACTTATACACTGCCGCCANGGATACTTTGGACGCTCATGGAACGGCATCGTGCCAATAGGGGCTTTAAAACCAATGCAGTATCCTGAAGCTTACGAGCACCCAGAACTAGTCTCAACAAACCACTCACCNCACTGATTTTNAATTTCATAATGANGAACACTAAATGACCTGACCTCTTAAAACGTTGTTTNCATCTTAGGTNTCAAACAAAGGAAGNGGCTCAGGCAAAATGATTATGTTGATGGTGATGTCCGGCATTTTCATAATGTTGGCGGATCAGGTCGACCCCATAGTCATTGCCGTTGGGCGTGCGGGTAAGGGTGTGAACGTGGAAATTGGCAGGCTCTGTATTAGTCAAGTATACACCCGCATGGTGGTCAAACTCTATTAGAATGACCGGGCTCTGAATGCGGTAGTAGAAAGGCTCCTGCTCGGCCCGACTACCAATCCAACAGAAGTGAGTATCCGCGATATGCCGTTCGATTTCCTCCATCCGCGCGCTCAAAGGATCAGGCGGTAGGGAAATCAAATACTCCTGAACTAAGTCCAGGAGACTTTTCTGTTGACGTCCCGATAGGTTGCCGCCGTTGAGACCTTCATAAGGAATGATCCGGTTGTCCTGGTAAGCGCCACCCAGATGAAGACCATCCGCTATCTGCCGGCGGTCTTCCGATAGGTCACCGCCCATCATCGAATGTGCGATCAAAGCAATCTTCTGCTGATCATCCGAAAGAGACAGCATGAGATCTAGCCCCTTACGCTCTTCATCCTTAAAAGCATGNAGGCCTTTGAATGGCCCCTCATCCGCCCAGATGGGTTCCGCTCCAAGGAAGGTAGGACTTAGAACCATCTGGCCGCCGATGAACAGACAGTTGAAGGCCAGATGATGACCAAATAGCTGCCAGCCCCAGGGTGAAGTCGTCGATGGGGTACCAAACAAGCAAAACAAGTANCTCCATTCATTCATCACGGCCGGGCCACCNACCAAATCTCCTAGCACCCGGTTGAGACGCATGACCTCGGATATTTTTTCATACCCACGCTCACTGAGACTCGCACGGATAACATCCATTATGGCATCCCGCGTGGGTTCTGCGATCTCATCCAAGCGCAAACCATGTTCCTCCACGTAAATTTCCGTGTTCTGCCAATTACGCCATTGCTCGGATGTCACATCGAAACAAGCGCGGGCTTTATCCTCCAGAGAAAGAAATCCCATCAGCGTATTTGCGGCCTTGGCGGCCGACTCGACGGACGCGCCATCAGGCTTTAACGAATACAAGTTTGGCATGATGTTTCCGTCGGTGGTCATGCCTTTGAAGGGTTCTTGGAATAACATTTTCCAATTCCCAAAAAGGCTTATGATCCGCTCAACTGTTTTTAGCCTTGCAGCGTGCTCTTGTGACGAAACACCGGCAGCCCTGGACTTGCCAAGGGGAGGAACATATGGGCGAAAATCTGGTTTCAACATGCCGACAGGCTACGCCCTCCCTTCGGTTTTGTCAGGAAAAATTAAACTTGCCTAGAATTTTACGCAGCCCAGAGTAGAGGCTATTCTTGCTCATCGAATAGGGATCTCNAACATGATATACAATCGATTTGACGTTAAAGACCGCGTGGTCCTAATTACTGGGGCGGGCCAAGGCATCGGACGGGCTTATGCAAAAGCGTTTGCCAAAACCGGCGCCATCTCCGTGATCGCGGAACTGAATGGTGATAATGNAGAGAGTGTGGCTCGTGAAATTACGGATGCCGGGCACCGTGCTCATGCCATNCAAACGGATGTNGGNGATCCGGCNTCTGTTCAAGCCGCCGTCGATGGTACTCTGGCCAAGTTCGGTAAAGTGGACGTCCTTATCAACAATGCGGCCATCTTCACGCCTTTGAAGCGGCGTCCGTTCTACGAAATTCCATTAGAGGAATGGGAGGAGGTCATGAAGGTCAACGTGACCGGCTGCTTTTTAGCAGCCCAGGCTGTTGTCCCAACCATGATCAAAAATAAATACGGCAGCATCATTAATATTTCATCCAGCACGGTGCCCATGGGTCTCCCGCTATTTATGCATTACGTGACCTCTAAGGCCGCCGTCGCGGGCATGACCCGCGTCATGGCCAAGGAGTTGGGCGAGCATGATATTCGGGTCAATGCCGTCATGCCCGGTCTCACAGAGACCGAGGTAGACAATGTGGGGCGCACGGATGAGCTAGTTTCTCGCATTGTCGATATTCAATCCATCAAACGGGTCGAGACGCCGGAAGACTTGGTGGGACTTCTAATGTTCCTCGCCTCCCCCGCCAGTTCTTTCATTACAGGCCAAAGCATCATCGTAGATGGTGGCATTGCNTTTTCTTAAAACNCTAAGTCCTCTATTTCGGTTTATGGGATTGAGTGATTTAGTGGGCCCTCCAGTGATCCATAAGAAGCGAACAGTGTATGGCACTCAACATTCATAGAATTGAGAAGGTCAATAAAGAAGACGGAAACGCCACAATTCTGGAAAAGAATAAAATCCCCTGTGGGGTTTCAAAAGTGAATTATTGCGAGGATTTAGGGGATGATTTAGGTTAAAAAGGGTCGATAGCGATCCCAATGATCTCGCTTTTCCCGTCAATCTTTTAAGCCCTAAAATACCGTCCATAGTTTTTCTATAGCCAATACTCACGTGCCAACTAGACCACAATATATATTAGTGAGTGAAGTGTAATGGTGATGCAGAAAAATTAGCCGGCGATGGGTCGGTTCTCACGCAGCATTACTAATATTATCAAAAAAAATGACCATGATATTCAATTAAAACAAGAATATTACTATCGTTTTAGTCCGGGCACCTCCTGGATAACAAGTTTAGAATAAGCTAATTATTTCTANAGATNTCATAGGCAGAAAAATGATTGAACTTNGACGCCAATGGACTGATCATTTAGTTCGCTACCGCGAACAGGGTATGCGTGTCGGCGATATCAATCCCATCGCAGCTCTAGCAGACATAATTTTTGAACAACTGCATGGTGGCGAGATAAATCGGTTAGATCTCAATAACACTCTCGATTCTCTGGGTGTTGACCTCTGGAAACAGCAAACAAAGCATCTCCGAGTTAAAGCTAGTGCTGCAGAGGATCAACTGGTTTTTCCAAATTTGGAAGACCACAATACAACCCAACAGCTTTATCGTGCAGTTTTTACAGCACATCCAACATTTGCGTTAAATGCTGATGTTTCAGCAACTCTCTGCAAAGAAGTCGATGTCGCGACACCCGAAATTCCTGAAAATGCATACGGGGAACGACAAGCGATAACCCTTCAGGAAGAGCACGACGAAGCAATGTGCGTAATACGCAACGCTCGGCGAGCAATATGTAAATTGAATGAGAAAATATTAGAGCAACGTCAAAGTCATAAGTCGGAGAACTGGCGACAACAGCTGCCACAAATGCTCGGCGTCTCAACTTGGGTGGGCTACGACCTTGACGGGCGCTCTGATATAAGTTGGTCCGACAGCTTTAAACTTCGGCTGGCCGAGAAGGCGCAGTCCCTTAAAATATATTGCGACGCCATAAAGGCGACTAAAATTAGTGCTGTAGAAACTATTCTGGACGAACTGCATGCCGAACAAAATGCAACGGAGGAAGATATACTTCGTTTTGAGNAACTCGGGAGTGAAAACGTCAGCTTTTCTTCTGTAATAAACACCCTTACCGAACGTCCAGATAAATTAATTTCTAGTTTTAAAGTTGCAGAGAAAATTCACTCGATAGCCAAGAGCTTATCCGACGAGGATAAGGCAAAAGAATTAATGGTAGTTGCTGCCGACATCAAAACACACGGGTTTGGAATGGCAGAGGTCCACCTGAGAATTAACTCCATACAGCTACAGAATGCTATGAGACCTATTGATGGAATTGGATCATTAATGACGGACGGTATGGTATCTGCACGTAGCCTAATAGATAAGCTGTCCTCGCGAATTGCTAATGAAGCCCCTTGGCAAATAAATTTTAAAAATTTGGATGATGAAAGCGCAACAGCACGCAGGCAGCTAATGTTAGCCGCCCAATTTTTAAAGCATATTGATTGCGATCAGCCTATTCGTTTACTTATCGCGGAATGCGAGAAACCAATCACCATCATGTCAGCATTGTATCTGGCGGAAAAGTTAGGCATTGCAGACAAACTCGATATTTCGCCGTTGTTCGAGACAAGTTATGGCTTAGAGCACGGTGAACAAATCATTGATCANCTCCTTTCGCACCAAGCTTATTCTGATTACATAAGGAGGCGCGGATGTCTCTCTATCCAGACAGGATTTTCTGATGCCGGACGGTTCATCGGCCAAATAGCTGCTAATATGGCTATTGAGAGATTGCAGATCAAAATTGCAAATTGTCTAAAAGATAGAATAGAAGATGAGATAACACTTTTAATTTTTAATACACATGGTGAGTCTCTTGGTCGTGGATGTTTTCAGTCAACTGTGTCGGAGAGACAAAATTTTATAATGACNCCCTTTGTTCGNGCACGAGCTAGNGAGATAGGGGTACCGATCTACCATCAATCTAGCTTTCAAGGTGGGGATGGCTTTCGACTCTTTGGAACACCTGAATTAGCTGAATGCACGATGACACGTATTTTCCTAGCGGAAATTACGCCTCCGCAGAAAAAATGGCTGTCTGATCCTTTCTATCAACAGACCGATTTTTCTCTAGATTTATTTATCTCGCTCAAAAATTGGCATGAGACGCTATTTTTAGAAGCGTCCTACTCTGACCTATTGGACGTATTTGCAAGTAATTTGCTTCCAATCAGTGGTTCCCGCCCTGCTAAGAGGGTGGTTCAATCGGGAAATGAGCGCTCTGACCCGTCAAAAATACGCGCGATACCCCATAACGCCATTCTGCAACAACTTGGTTTTTTGGCGAATGTCATCTCTGGAATGGGAACCGCGGCCTACACAAATATCGAGCAATTCGCAGAAGTCTATCAAAAATCACCGCGATTACAGCAATGCCTAAAACATATACTAAAGGCAAAATCCCTTGGATCTCTTAATACAGTCCTAGCCTATAGTCGACTAATTGACGCGGGCTTTTGGGTGGACCGCGCGTATCATTATAAACAATATAAAAATCAGCCCGCGTTTCGTAAACTGGGTCAGCATCTACAAGATGACACTCGCACAACAGGCATTAGACATGCTGTATGGAGATTACGGGATGATCTTATTGATCTTTATAGGTTAGTTGANCGGGTTGGTGATGAGAGCATCAGAATTTCTGGACAGAAACGTGTCACTCTAGACCTACTTCATGCTATCCGTATCGCACTAATTATTGATAGCCTTACTTTAATATGTAACACGCCTAGCTTTGGCGAAAACAACCATCACAGCAATGACAATATAATTTCGATAGGCCTTCGCCTAGATTTCCCCCTAGTAATATCCATCATTAAGTCAGCGTTCACCGCCGACAATGCCGATTTAGAAATCGATAATTTGGCTGAACCGGAAAATTATTCCGGCCAAAATACTGGAAACTTCAGCATTATCGATAAGCAAGTTTTAACACCACTCTCTGAAAACCATCGCATCATCCGAAAAATAACTCAGATGATATCAGGTCATTATGGAGCTCACGGCTGACCCNCCCTAAGACAGCTCGGCAAGTCCNTNGCAGATTTATCCGCAAAAATTTTTTGGGTGACTNGGAAAGAAGTCGCCTAGCGGNTAGTNGGCACTGANAAAATATAGCCGCGATTANTGGGGCCCTCATTGGAGGTCGGGNGCCAGCAAGNAGGGGCAAGCAATCCGGANATGATTTAAGCACCGCGTCTCNACGNATTGACACNAATAGGNNAGATCGCAATTTTAAAGAAATTAATGTNAGGAAAATATTGCCCTTACCGTATCAATCGTATTCGAAGAATGATCTCAATTTGTGCAACTTTTATTTCTATAACATTCTATAATTTCTTCGTATTTTTTTCGATACTTGATTTTCTAAATTACTTAACGAAGCTGGGTAACCAGAGTGATAGAGCTGGAAATAACACTATGATTGCCAAACGAAATAAATCAGCAATCCAAAATGGCGTCACTCCCTTAAATATTCTGGAAGTACTGACGTCCGGTAAAACGCCACGTAAAACAAAAACATTAAGACCAACCGGAGGTGTTATTAAACTAATTTCGGTAATTACTACAACTAGAATACCAAACCAAATTGGGTCAAAACCAAGCTCTTTAATTAGCGGAAAAAATATTGGTACCGTGAGCAATATCATCGACAAGCTCTCAAACACACAACCTAGACACACATATGTAACAAGGATTGCTAATATTACCAATTGAGGATGTTCCGAGAAGGTTTTGGCAATTTCTAACAATGCATCTGGAAAATTTGTGAGGTTGATGAAATTTGCGAATAGGAGTGCCCCAATTAGAACAGTAAACAGCATCGCCGTGGTTGATGCGCTTTCAATAAGAACCTGATAAAATATTGCTTTATTGAGACTTTTTCTTGCTAACGCAAAAAGGAAAGCTCCAAACGCTCCGATACCAGCTGCTTCTGTTGGGCTAAATATGCCCCCATAAATTCCACCCATCACGAAGATAAATAAAATTATAACCCCCCAGACACCCTTCAAGGAGTTTAGTCGCTCGGTCCAGGATGACCGCTGACCTGCTGGGCCTAGCTCAGGCTTAATTTTGATCACTAACCTGACGGCTGCTAAGTAAAATAAGATTCCTATGATGCCGGGTATGATGCCCGCNGCGAATAATTTGCCAATGCTCGTTTGGGTCAGAATTCCATATATAACGAGCAAAACGCTTGGAGGTATCAATATTCCAAGAGTGCCTCCAGCGGCTATAGACCCCGCTGCTAAACCATCGTCATATCCAAATTTACGCATGGAAGGCATCGCAACCTTTGAAATCGTAGCAGCCGTTGCTAGTGATGAACCACACACAGCACTAAAACCCCCACAAGTAACGATAGTTGCCATCGCAAGTCCCCCTTTTTTATGCCCGAGGAACGCGTTGGACGCTGCATATAGTTCTTCTGAGAGCTTAGCCTTGGTTACAAAGTTCCCCATTAGGATGAATAAAGGGACAACCGATAGCTCATAACTGATGGATGAATCAAAAGCTGTTTGGCCCACGTTGGCCAGGGCACCTTCCCAGCCATTAACTGCCACCATGCCAAAAAAGCCGACTAGTAGCATCGTGAATGCAATCGGCACACGCAGAAATGATAATGTAAGTAGAGCNACAAACCCCATCAAGGCGACAGCCATCTTAATCTAATTCCGACTGTTGTGTAATGTTCTTACCTTCCGCAATGTAACTTAGGACATTAGAGAGCAACGCTAGCGCTGCAACAGCGGATAAAATTGCTATTGAAAGGCTAAATGGCCATAAGATGAGATATAAATCATCCGTTACCTCATCAAATTCAAAATGCGCAGCGGATTTCTCGGCCAGACGCCAAGCAAGGAAAAACATCGCGGCAGAACTGATAAGATTTACAAAAATAGCCTGTATACGTTTAAACGGTTTGTGAATAAAAGCGTCTAACAAATCTATCGTAACATGTTCTTCCCTGCTGCAGACTAGGGGAAGGATGCAGAATATCAAACCCGGCATCATGAATGATATGATTTCATGCAAGGCCGGAAGGGGACTGTTAAAAACATAACGTCCCGTCACGTCGATGAATGTCAGCAGCATCATCAAAAAAAGTAGAGAACAAGAAATAAAAGCTAAGGTATGGCTCGGCATCACACCAAGCCAAAACCTTAGCCGACTAGATTTCTGTCTAATTTTAGGTTCATTTCTCAAAGGTAAGTTTACTTACTTTGTAATTTTGCCACTTCACCTTTAAAGAACTTAATTACAGCAGCGCCATCGATGCCATCTGCCTTTACAGATGTGATGTACTCTTTAGTAAATTCTGCATTCAATTTTTTCACAGAATTTATAATTGCCGAAGGTGCTGTCGTTATTTTATTACCGGCTTTTTTCGCCCCAATTCGCCCCGCATCGTTAATTTTGTCCCATCCGCGACCGGCTAAATCGGCAAAATTTTCACCTGACAAATTATCAATAATTTTTTTATCAGAGGCGGGGAGACCATCGTATTTTTTCTTACTAATGACGAGATAATGGCTCGATGAGTATAAACCTCCCGGTATGTAGGTAGAGTACGGTACAATCTTTGTTATTTTAAAACTATCCAGTGACTCAAACGGGAATGTAATTCCATCAACAATTCCAGTGGAAAGTACCTCATAAGACTTCGAAGCTGGTTGGCGTACAGCAACCCCTCCCCACGCCTCAACTATCCTTTTTGGTATTGGCCCCCCGGTGCGCATTTTTTGGCCTTTCATATCACCCGGTACAGTAAAGTTTTTCTTCGAGTGATGAATAACCCCAGGGCCATGAGTGTTCATTCCTACCAGATGGACCCCCTTATAAAGGTCCTTACCAGCAAAAAACTTTGCATGAGTTCTCGCTAGGGCTATCGACGAAGCCCGGGCGCGGTCACCGAGAAAAGGGTGTTCCGCAAACATATAAGCGGCAAAACGCTTTGGTGAGTAACCATGTACACTCATGCCTGCATTAGCCTGACTTGTTCTTACAGCATCTAAGTGCGCCCTAGGATGAGCAACTGCTTTGGGTAGTTTGCGGAATTTAATTCGACCTTCGCTACGTTTCTCAACCTCTGCCATCCATTTCAAGTAGATATTTGTGTTTACTGGATGGGTCCACGGCAACCAGGATGAGTAGCTAAATGTCGTATTCGCTTGCGATGAAGAAATTGAGGCAAATAGTGTAATTAGTACAACACCTATTAATGATCCGACTTTCATAATTGATATCTCCCCGTAGTTTGAAATTGTCTTTTTACATAAAACTAGCATGCTGACTAGCTATGTGCTCAGTCTTACCTCGATAATTTTGAAGATAAATGAAATTAAACCTTTCGTAAAACAACTCGCAGTTAACAATAGTTCCGAGCCATTCTGGCAAGCAATCCAGTGCTCTCAGTTGCCCGTCAGTTGAATAAACTGTTGAATTAGCGAGTGCGGGGTCACCCAACCAAATCCAGATCAAGTTCTATTGTTCAACCACAGGAAAACAACGCACTTTCATCCGGGGCGGGAGCTTCTTTTCTCCGGGAATTTCTATGCACAGACCATTCGGCGCAAACTTCAGCCCGTGATACATGCAGCGGACCGCATCACCCTCAAGCCGGCCTTTGGAGAGTGGGGCATGCCGATGACAACAACGATCTTCCATTGCGACAACACTGCCCTCCCCGTCACGGTAGAGGATAACCTCTACATTTAAAAAGGTGCGGCTCAACAAGTCGTCAGCGGCAACCTCGCTTGCCCATCCGGCAACATACCAGGCATTTTTGATCTACATTGATTATCTCCTCAGGTATCAGCTTTCTGAATTCATAATAGAAAAAGCCTCCTTGAGGCACGGTGATTTCTTGTCACCAAAAATTTCAATTAAGGCAGACCGCCAGTTTTCCTCATCATGCCAATTGATGATGGCGTCTTTGTAACTCGGTCGTTCCTGTAACCGCTGCCAATAGGAACTAACCAGCGGCACAGCCTCATGATCAAGAAGGTCAATCATCCGCACATCTTCGAGCCGGTGAAAGCAAGCCATCATAGTGATGTCAGGCAAGGTGAAGTCACCCAGGAGATAAGGCCCGCCAAATCGATCCAGAAGGTCGTTCATTTCTCGCAGTCCGCGACAAACACTCTTTAGGGCAGATGTCATCACTTCTGGCAGAAAAGCTGTGCCATCGCGCCGCAATGCAGTAAAACGCTTGCCCCGTGTTTCTAATGGGTGGTGCCGAAATTTCTCCACCACCAGGTCCAAGGGTTGTCGATTAAGGGCATGCGCTAGAATGGGATGGCTAAGAATGGGAATGGCTAAACCAAACGTAGAACCGTACCGACCATTTTCGTCCAACATGCCTTCATCGAACCAATGGGCTGCTATTTGTCGCCGATCTTCGTCCTCGGGCCACAACCGAATGCCGGTATCATAGTATCGTTCGTCAACATATTTAATAATTCGATGAGCGTCATAAACTGGCTCGCCGTTATGAACCAGCGTTGGCACAATCCCTTTGGGATTTACCCTCAGGTAGTCTGGGCTCAGGTTTTGGCATTCCTCCGCGACGTCGCAAATAACGATGTGTCGCGACTTATAATCGATACCCTTTTCTGCCAGACCCAACCTTGCTTTTTGGGAGCACAAGGATTCACTGTAATGATAGAGCTCCCATTCTTGTTCATATGCGATTGTCATCTGCATACAGTCCCATGATTTTTCGTTTATGCGGCCCTGTCCACATCTGCTGTGTGGGGTGAGCTCGGCATAGGATAGGGCCATTCAATAATCGTTTTTCGGAAGGTCGGACGTTGGTACATTCGGTGCGCGTAGTCGCGCACACGCGAATAATCAGCCCACAAATAACCATGACCTAACCATTGAATGCGATAGAGGCTAATTGCCCACATGGCGTCAGCCAGTGTGAAACGTGGCCCGCAGACAAATCCGTCCTGCTGAGCCGCCAACTGATTATCCAGCTCTCTGATCAGAGCCCTAAATTCATCCATAATTTGTGCCATATAGACAGGGTCTTTTTGAAGTTTTTTCCCGGCCATTTCTTTGATGATTTTGGTTTCATATACCCTTACTAAATCCGGATCATTTTTGTTCCCTTCGATGAGATTTTCCAGGGCTGCCCGTTTGCGATCATAGATGCCATCCATTAGCGGGATGTAGAAATCAGGCCGCG
>NHHQ01000073.1 GCA_002170915.1 Rhodospirillaceae bacterium TMED167
CAAGCCCGGGGTCGAACAGAGGTCTAGCTAAGGTTGGGTGAGGCCCCATAATCAACTCTCGGCGCACTTGGACGGATCATGAGAAACCGGGCTGTTCCATGGGCGCTCGGTCTAAGTAACCACGCCCCCTTCTATGGAAACTCTTGCGGCGGTCCTCCTGGTTAATTGTCCTTATGGCGCGCCGGCGGCTGCGTTCATCGATGCCTACCGGCGACGCGGGCCGGAACGACGGATCCGGTTAGCAGAAAATCGCTCTAGCCCTCCTGGATTTACGCCGTTAAAAAGGTCTGGTAATAGGATTCAGAATAGACCAAAATTAGGCTCCCTTTGACGTGAAACGTGAGCGCTTTGCCCGAAATATCTTACTGCTGATCGGCGCCTATGTGGTGATCGCGGGCGCCGTAGCAGGCTATCTGGTCCTAAATGGTCGGATGACCGCGCAAACCAATCCTTTCAACCCCGCCCTGGTGGCTCTGGGGAAAGAGGTATATGCGGGCCACTGCGCGGAATGCCATGGGGTTGATCTTAAAGGGCAGCCCAACTGGGAGACGCAAAAACCTGACGGCACATTTCCGGCGCCGCCCCAGGATGGGACAGGCCACAATTGGGAACATTCCGACCGCCAGCTGTTTGATTTTATCAGCGAAGGCGGAGCAATCTTTGCGCCCACCAGCATGAACAGCAACATGCCCGCGTATAAACACCAATTGGACGCGCGCGAAATTTGGGCCGTTCTGGCCTATATTAAAAGCACCTGGCCGGAAGAGATACTCAAGAAACAGGCTGCAACCAACTTCGTTGGCGGCTTCCGGCATCACTGATCTTTAGGCCGGAAGATCAGTCAAATGACGGTCGACCGCTTTTACAGGCACTGGGCCTACCCGGATTAAGACGCCGTCTCATCACGCACAAATAAACACGTCAGTTTCTACCATGCGAGCATATCTCATCTATGAGAGTATATGTGGAACAACCTATTGATATCTTGAGCCAAATAAATATGTTGCTATTTTGTTCTTTTTTGGATAAAGTCTGATTATTGACAATCAGAACCAGGAAGAACCCAATGCTTAAGACACTCCTCGCAAAAGAATTTGCCAAGGAACTTGCGGCCCTATCCACACTGTTCAGCGCCGCCTATATATGGCTAGTGATCGGTACGGCGGTAATTGGCTGAACCAATTGACTGTTTAAGGAAATGACGGGCTAAGGCGTGAGATGTCCCAAACAGGTTCTCCCAAACAGGTTCTCCCACACAGGCAGTTCAACACAGGCAGTTCAACACAGGCAGTTCCAAAATAGGCGTTAACTGGCCCTCCTACCTCTTATTCGTCAGGCACCGGTCGGGGTTTGCGCTCCTGATCTATGGCAACGTAGGTGAAAACACCTTCGGTTACTTTATGGGGCTCTCCAAGCTCGGCGTATTGTTGCGCCCAGGCCTCAATTTTGATCGACATCGAGGTGGTCCCGACCCTAATAACGTCGGCATAACACGTCACCACATTGCCGATATGAACGGGCTTATGAAACAACATCTCGTCAACTGCGATTGTTGCCGTTCGACCCTTCGCCCGCCGCGTCGCCATAATGCCGCCTGCCAAATCCATCTGAGACATGAGCCAGCCGCCAAAAATATCGCCTCTTGGATTTGTGTCCGCAGGCATCGCAACGGTTCGAATGGTTAGTTCACCGGTGGGTTTTTGTGTTTGATCGGTCATGGCTGGACTTTCATGATCTGGAGGATGCGGCACATGGCTTTTGCCTATAGATTTAAATTGCGAGCCACAATATATTGTTATAATTGCCGTACCAACCACATTATACCGGTGCTAGATAGCCCGATGACGCTATCGATCCACCATTTCAGGATACCGTATACCAACCATGGCCGACTTATTCGACGATTCTCCCAAAGCGAAAAATAAAACCACGAAGAAATCAGAAAATTATTCTGCGAAAGACATCGAGGTCCTGGAAGGTTTGGAGCCTGTTCGCCGCAGGCCTGGCATGTATATCGGTGGCACCGACGAGCGGGCCCTTCACCACTTGGTGGCGGAAATTTTGGATAACGCCATGGACGAGGCGGTCGCAGGCGAAGCCACGCGCATTGATCTTGAACTCACCGAAAACCAAACCGTCACAGTGCGGGATAATGGGCGTGGCATTCCCACCGACCCCCACCCCAAGTTTAAGTCAAAGTCTGCACTGGAGGTGATCCTGACGACACTTCACTCCGGCGGAAAATTTGGTGGAAAAGCCTATGAAACGTCCGGGGGACTTCATGGTGTTGGGCTCTCGGTCGTCAACGCCCTTTCAGATTCTCTCACCGTCGAAGTGGCTCGGGATAAAAAGCTGTGGACGCAGAGTTATGTGAGGGGCGAACCTACCAGCAAGCTGACGGATGGGGGCAGTGTCTCCAACCGCCGGGGCACCACGATACATTTTCACCCGGATCCCAAGATTTTTGGCGCCACGGCACATTTTAAGCCGGAAACCCTTTACCGCCTTGCCCGCTCCAAGGCCTACCTCTTCCGGGGCGTAGAGATCCGCTGGTCGTGCGCCCCCGCACTGATAAGCGAAAAGGATGACACGCCAGAAAACGCGACTCTGCACTTCCCGGGCGGGCTCAAGGATTACCTGGAGGGCGCTCTGGGCGACCGGAAAACCATCACGCCGACAGCCTTTTTCGGCCAAGCGAAGCTGAACGGCGGGTCCGGAACAGTGGAATGGGCGGTCGCCTGGCCGGAGGACGAGGACGAGTTCTTTAATTCTTACTGTAACACGGTCCCCACCCCTATGGGCGGCACCCATGAAGCGGGTCTGCGCGGCGCACTGACCAGAGGGTTGCGCGGGTACGGCGAACTCATCAACAACAAACAAGCAGCCAAAGTTATGGCCGATGACGTTATTGGCGGGGCCACCATCATGCTGTCCGTGTTCATTCCGGAACCGCAATTCCAGGGACAAACCAAAGAAAAATTGTCCAGCGTGGAAGCAACCAAGTTGGTGGAAACCTCTCTCGGCGATCATTTTGACCTCTGGCTCTCGGGTGACCCAGAGACCGCTAAACGCCTCCTAGAGCACATGGTCGAACGCAGCCTGATCCGCATGAAAAAGCGCCAGGACAAGACCCTCAAGCGCCAGTCGGCCACAAAGCGCATCCGCTTGCCGGGTAAGCTATCAGATTGCTCCCAACGCTCACGGGAAGGGACGGAAATTTTTATCGTGGAGGGCGACAGCGCGGGGGGTTCCGCGAAACAGGGCCGGAACCGAGCAACCCAGGCCGTTCTTCCCCTCCGCGGTAAAATTCTCAACGTCGCGAGCGCAACGGCTGATAAAATGCACGCAAATCATGAAATCAATGACTTGATGGAAGCACTTGGCTGCGGCATTGGGCCGCGTTACCGGGAAGATGACCTTCGATACGAAAAGGTGATTATTATGACGGATGCCGATGTGGACGGTGCCCATATCGCCTCCCTTCTCATGACATTTTTCTTTAAAGAAATGCCACAACTTATTGAAGATGGACATTTATTTATTGCCCAACCACCACTCTACCGGCTCAGCCAAGGTGGTCATACGGCTTATGCCATGGACGATGACCACAAGGATGTGTTGATCGATAAAGAGTTCACCGGGCGGGGTAAAATCGAGATCAGCCGCTTTAAAGGCCTCGGCGAAATGCCCCCGGCACAGCTCAAAGAGACAGCTATGAGTCCGGCAACCCGGACCTTGCTGCGGGTGACACTTCCGCTGCGCCAAACGGACAGCCAGAAGAAAGAAGCAGCAGAGACCGCCGACCTCGTAGATCAGCTCATGGGCAAGAAACCGGAACTCAGACTAGCGTTCATCCAAACCCACGCTGCCAGCCTGGAAGACGATATGATTGATGTCTGACCGGTGCAACAAAGCCGTCCCGTTGGCCGTCAGGGCATTTTAAGCCCTATTCGCTGCTATAGGTGCCCGTTAGAGTCCTGTCGCTTCCTCAATCCCCAGCATTAGATTAAGGCTCTGGACAGCCTGTCCGGAGGCTCCTTTGCCAAGATTATCCAGCACAGCGCTGACGACAACCTGGCGCCGCACATCGTTACCGAACACGTACAACGACATCTGATTCGTGCCGTTGAGGCCCTCCGGATCCAAATGAGCCGCGTTAGCACTGGTGTTTTCCAGGCTCTCCACGGTCACAAACTGCTGGCCCGCATAATGGTCGGAGAGCGCTGCGTGGACATCGGAAACCGATGGGGTGCCCGGCAAGGCCCAGAGATGAAGCGGCACCGATACGATCATACCCTGGGCGAACCGTCCAACGCTCGGCACGAACAGAGGCCGGGTGTCGAGGCCAGCATGGTACCGGATTTCTTCTATATGCTTGTGCTCGAGGTCAAGGCCATACACATAGAAGTTTTTGTCCGTCTTATTGTCCGCTTGATCGTCCTCAAACGCCGCGATGAGCTTTTTACCGCCGCCGGAATAACCGGACACGGCATTGATGGCCGTGGCATGATCCTTCGGCACGAGACCTGCAGTCACCAATGGATGCAGGATGGCAATTGATCCACAGGCATAGCAGCCCGGATTAGTGACACGCGTCGCAGCAGCGATTTTATCGCGTTGGCCCGGCGCCCACTCTGGAAAACCAAAAACCCAGTCGGGATCCGTCCGGTATGCGATGGAGGCATCAATGATGCGGACGGTAGGAGTGTCGATTAGTGAAACCGCTTCTATGGAGGCATCATCAGGTAGGCACAAGATCGATACATCCGCCGTGTTCAGGGCGCCCGCACGGGCGGCGGTGTCCTTCCGGCGGCTGTCCCCCAGATGAATAATCTCGATTCCCGGCCGACCTCTCAGCCGTGCCAGAATTTGCAGGCCTGTCGTCCCTGCCTCACCATCTATAAATACTGTGTGCGTCATCGCCTCTCGCTCCAGGGCGTTACCAAGTCACTCGGCGCTGCAGCCGGGAGGCGAAGCTTATACCGCTAAATCTGCCTGCCGATCAACACACCCCCCGTCCTCAAGAGCCCCAAGGAGCCTGAGAAAGTCCGAAGACGACCCATTGAGGAGGCACAAAGGAGAACCACGTCGAGCCCTGGGCCAGCTCAGGTGTGGCATAGGGTGACACCTGGACAAGCTGGTCCAGAGCCCGCATAACGTTGCTTGTGCACCCCGTTCCAGGCTGCAACAGGACCCGCGCCGCGACCCATGGACATTCTCACGCAAGGCGTTATCGGCGCCGCCCTTCCGCTTGCGACCCGGCATAAAAAGCAGGCAGTCGCTGCTGCGACACTAGGCTTCCTGGCTGGTCTGGCTCCGGATTTGGATACGGTGATACGGAGCTCCCAGGACCCGCTGATGTTCCTCGAGTTCCACCGCCACTTCACCCATTCTCTTTTTTTCATCCCCCTGGGCAGCGCCGCGGTCGCGGGCGTGCTCTATGGCCTCGGCCGCCGCTGGCTCAGCCTCAGTATCTGGAAGATCTGGCTCTTTTGCGCGCTCGGATTCGGCACCCATGGCCTGCTGGACGCAGCAACCTCCTTTGGCACCTCGCTCTTTTGGCCACTTTCAGACATGAGGGTCTCCCTCAGCATCATCTCGATTATTGATCCCCTGTTTACACTTCCCCTACTAGTACTGATGGGAACCGGCGTGTTGAAACGGGATGGACGATATGGACGGGCCGCACTGATCTGGATCGCTATCTATTTATCGGCGGCAGGTTATCAGCATCTCCAGGCCCGCAGCATGGCGGAAATACTCGCAAAAAATCGTGGACATGAAGATGTGCATCTCGTCATCAAACCAACTTTCGGCAATATACTGTTGTGGAAGTCCGTTTATGCATTTGAAGGTAAGTTTTATGTGGATGCTGCGCGTCCGTGGCCGCACCGGCGGCTATTCGAAGGAACCTCTATCCCCACCTTGATGCCAGCGCGGGACTTTCCCTGGCTTCACCAGGGCTCCCGTCAGGCCCGCGACATGACACGTTTTGCCCAACTCAGTGAGGGCTATGTTGCCAAAGCCTCCGACGGCAGCCCACGCGTCATTGATGTGCGTTACTCATTCCTACCCACGGAAACAGCACCGCTGTGGTCCATCCGGTTAACTCCGGACGGTCCGCCCGGCACCCGCGCTGTCTATGCTACAGATCGAACTGGCGCCCGCGAGAAGCTGTCGGCACTCTTCCGCATGATCACTGCCAGTCCATAACGAAAAAAACACTGCCTGGCCTCTTGGCGATGNGGCGAAGACCTATTCTAAAAATGTAGAAAAGCGCTTTTTAAATTTATCACGCTTGCCGTATTGACCGCCTAGCGCCTTTTCTCCNCCTCAAAAAAAAGCGCCACCCAAAGGTAACGCAATGAAAAATTGAATATTTTTGTGCAAACATCACAGGTGCTCGCTACGTTCGATTATACAAAATTATTTTTAAATTTAACCTTATAGAATATCCTAGTAATCCGCGTGCCATTTTCTAAAAATATTAAAAAATCCATCCTCACCCTCTTGAGAAAACTTGATAATTATTTTTGAAGACTTTGGATTAATCCCCAGATATTGGCTGCCAACACCGACTGCCCAGAATCCAGCTGCTATTTTATTGTCTGTCCACCATTGGTATCCATAACCCTCAAAAATCTTTCCAGCTTTGGTTAGTCTTGTATTATTGATTTGCTTTCGTGTTGCCTGACGAAGGTAATCTCCAAAACACCCTTTAGATGCATGGGCCTCAAGAATCCAAATGGCTAAGCGTCCCCAATCTCGTAACCTGGCTTGAAAACCAGCGCCAGCTAGGGATACCCCTANCTTGTCAGCTTCCCATCGCGCTGATGCCTCCGCGCCAATCTGGCTCCAAACATGTTTTTCGAAATAAGCAGCGACACTCAAATTTGAAGCGCGCTCCAATACCACTGCTNCCGCCATAGTGTCGGCAATAGCGTAGATAAATTTTTCACCCGGTTTAAAAACATTCTTATTCTCAACTCGCCTCCAAACATCGCCCCAAAGATAATCCGCAACAGTTATCAGTCCTAATCGCATAGGCCATGCAGAACCTTTCATTTCACTACCATTTGGATAAAATCCCATCCCACCCTTGACTTTTGGTTGCCCCTTAAATGCCGGAAGCCAATTGCCGGAACTCATCATGAGCAATTGTCGAATACTCGATCGGCCGAGATTGTTATTATTAAGTTTTAACTCTGAAACATAATCTCCTGCAAGATCGTCCAACGACCTCAAGGTTCCATCACACAGAGCCTTACCAATGGCCAAGCTTGTAAGGCTTTTACTCATGCTCATCGAGTAAAATTCGCTANCTTCTCTGCCTAATGATTTATATCCTTCAAAAATAATATCTCCATTTTTGATCAATAATAATGCATTAGTTTTTTTCGATTTTTCTAGCCATCTCTCAGCGTGTTTATTCGCTCGTCGGTCTAATTTCTCAGTCAAATCATTTTTCTTGAGATCCATAATGTCATTAGATGGTGCAAGCTTGTGGGGTGTTGTCTTAGAGACCGCTGGATAGCCGCCGACAACAAACTTTTCCTGAACTGCGAAAACCAGACTAACCCATCCAAGGTAAACCAAACCTGAGATCACGCCAGTGATTAGAATTCTAGTTTTCATTGTGNCTCCTTTACANAGAAGANAAACATTTCGCTTGTGAAGCGCGTAACCGCATAGCATCCGATGAACTAATGATGGAAACTAATAAACTCATTTAGTTGCCAAAAAACTTATCTTTGAACGGATGANAACTATTTTGTGAATACAAAAAAGGGGCTGCGAAAAACGCAACCCCTTGATTTTGTTTTGTNTTTTGTGGCTTGGCAGTTANCGNTTTGAGAACTGGAAGCTCCGGCGGGCTTTACGGCGTCCATATTTTTTCCGCTCTACAACGCGCGAGTCGCGGGTGAGGAAACCCCCGGACTTGAGGGCCGGNCGTAAGATCGGCTCATAGAGAGTAAGCGCCTTGGAAATACCGTGGCGTACCGCACCGGCCTGGCCGGACAAGCCGCCACCTTTGACCGTGCATTTGACGTCATATTGGTTTTTCCGTTCCGCCGCATCGAAGGGTTGGGCTAAAATCATGCGAAGTACGGGACGGGCGAAATAGGTTTCAACATCACGACCGTTGACCTCGATCTTGCCGCTGCCCGGCTTGATCCAGACACGAGCCACCGCATCCTTCCGCTTGCCGGTCGCATAAGAACGCCCATGCTCGTCGATCTTGGGTTCAACTGTCGCAGTTTCCTGGGCCGCNGGCGCCTGATCTGCTGGCCCGGCGTCTGCCGCAGCTGCCGTCCCTTCAGAGGTTTCAGCTTCTGCTTCTGCCGCTTTGGCAGCTTCCGCTTCCTTCAAAGCTTCTGCGATAGCATTGGGTTCGTCGGCCATGGTTATGCCCTCCTCGTATTCTTTGAGTTCATGGCGGCTATGTCGAGCACCTCTGGACTTTGCGCGTTGTGGGGATGATCCGCGCCGGCATACACATGCAACTTACGCATTTGATCACGCCCCAGAGGGGAACGGGTGATCATCCGTTCCACAGCCTTAATCACGACACGTTCAGGATGCTTGCCATCTAGGATCTTATCCGCAGTCCGGCTTTTGATGCCGCCCGGATATCCAGTGTGCCAATAATAAGTTTTATCGTTTCGCTTGTTGCCGGTGAGGGCAACCTTCTCCGCATTGACGACAATAATATTATCACCACAATCAATGTGCGGGGTGAACATGGGCTTGTGTTTACCCCGGAGCCGCAACGCAATCTGGCTTGCAAGACGCCCAAGGACCAAACCTTCAGCGTCAATGACATACCACTTGCGTTCAACCTCCGACGGCTTTGCAGAATAGGTTTTCATAATATGTCCATCATCAAATTACCCGGCGACATGTCGAAAATTAGTTCGATGCAGAGGCACTGCCGCGCCGGAAACCGGCTCGCCTCAAGAGATTGCGGAGTATGGCGATCCCTCTTACAATGTCAACGGCCTTTTTCTGAATTTATGCAATATTTATAAATACTTATTATAGCGGTATCTCAATACCACATTTCTTATGGTTACCAAGGGTCCAGGCTCTGTCACGGGCAAGGAGATTATCTCTTGCAGTAGGCACGCAAAAAACGGCAAGCTGATGTTGGTTTTTTATGGATCCAGTCCTAAAATTTTTTCCTGGAGATTGTACATGGCCATCGATAGCCACGCCCCGACATCAGCGCCCGTTCTCACCCGGGATCTCTCGGAGGGCATCTGCACCCTGACCTTGAACCGGCCAGAGAAACGCAACCCGTTGTCCGATGAGATGCTGGAGACGCTCCAGGAGTCGCTGGATGCCATCGCACCAGACATTGCCATCAAGGCTGTGATCCTTGCGGCAAACGGCCCAGCTTTTTCGGCGGGTCACGATCTCAAGGAAGTGCGTGCCATTGCTGATGACTACGACAAGGTCCACGACCTTTTCCAGCGCTGCAGCCGCGTCATGCTTAGCGTGACCCGCCTCCCACAGCCCGTAATTGCCAAAGTGCAGGGCACTGCTACCGCCGCTGGCTGCCAGCTCGTAGCGAGCTGTGATCTTGTGATGGCCGCTGAAACGGCGCAGTTCGCGACGCCGGGCGTGAACATCGGGCTCTTCTGTTCGACCCCGGCGGTCGCCATTAGCCGGGCCATCGGGCGAAAACATGCCATGGAAATGCTCTTGTCCGGCAACATGTTTTCAGCCGAAGACGCTCACCGCTTTGGACTGGTCAACAAAATCATCTCTGAAGATGACCTGAATGAATCGGTATGGGAAACCGCCAAAAGCATCGCTAGCCGCTCTTCTTTGACGATCTCTATGGGCAAGAACGGGTTTTACCGGCAGCTGGATATGGATCTGGAAGATGCCTATGCCTACACCAGTGACCTCATGGCGCGCAACATGACTGCCCCTGACGCCCAGGAGGGAGTGGATGCGTTCCTAGACAAACGCAAACCAGAGTGGAAAGGCCGATAGGTCGGAATGGGATGAGTGAACTCTTTTACAGCGATAATTACCTAGCGCATATCCTCGACACCTCAAAGACCATCGCCGTGATCGGCGCCAGCCCTAATTCGAGCCGCCCCAGCCACTTAACCATGAAATATCTTCAAAGTAAGGGCTACAGGGTCATTCCGGTTAACCCGGTCGCCGCCGGAGCCGTCCTTTTGGACGAGATCGTGTATGCCGGTCTCGGCGATATCCCGGAAAAAATCGACATGGTGGACATCTTCCGGAATTCAAGCGCGGCCGGCGCCATTACCGATAAGGTGATTTCGCTTGCCGAAGAAAAAAGCATCCAGACCATCTGGATGCAGTTGGGCGTGCGCAACGACGCGGCCGCCCGCCGCGCAGAGGCTGCCGGACTCGACGTGGTGATGGACCGCTGTCCTAAAATTGAATTTCGCCGACTATACAGATAGCTAGACTGGAGCAGCGTGAATTCCCGCGCCAGCTCTGCCAAACAACCCCTCGTTCGGAAGACGTAGTAAATCATGCCGGCTCCCCGCAAATCCAAATACCGCGGCATTGAAACCTGTTCCATTTATGCTGACGCGCCCGCTTTAATCAGCTCTTCAGCAGAGACATACCCCCATCACTGTAGACCCCACAGCCTGGGGTTCTTACGGAATATCTCCCGAACCCTCCTTCTGAGACGCCCTAAGCCAGTCTGCGAAGTCTGCGCCAACACCATCGAAGACCGAGTGCCAATCGCCGGGCGCGGGCTGACGGTAGACCCGCAGAGAGGGATGCCAATCATGTCCCGCCCCTGCCATGCCGAAACGCCATTCCGGCAGATAATTCAAGAGGGTCCAAGTCGGCACCCCTTGTGAGCCGGATACCTGGATCGTGGAATTGTCGATAGAAATGACCATGTCCATGGCCCCGACCTGGGCAAACCAATCCTCGGCGTTTTCTAGCGGGTTGACGTCGCCGTCGACATGAACATCAACCCCGAGCCCTCCTCTCACACCTAAAACATCCTCCCCAACCTCACCGTATTGGAGCGAGATAAAGCGACACGGCGCCTGGGTCAGGACCGGTCCCCATAAGTCCAGCGGTGCGCTTCTCTCGCTGCCGGCAATCGGGTTTCCAGAGCGCCAGCAAATGCCTACAAGGGGTCCTGGACCGAGCTTTCGGTAGCGATCCGCCAATTCCGCCTGCCGGGCCGGGTCGGCATGCAAATACCGCCTCTCCGATTCCTCAAAGGCTGTTTTGGTGGTCCGATAGCGGACACATAACGACCCCATAGGTGTCTGATAATCGATGCCCGTCTGGGCAATCAGCGGGCTCGGCGGGTCCGTTCTCGGCACCACAGTGGCTCCCGGGAACGACCGCCCGAAGACATCGACCAGCCGGTCGCCACACTCCATGATGACAGATGCGCCCTCGGCGATTAAATCGGGAACCGGGTTGGCAAACATAATCTCATCACCAATACCTTGTTCACTCCAGACGAGGACGGTCTTGCCCGCAACACTCTCTGTCTTTAGCATTGGATAGGGAAACGCCCGCCAGGTCGACGGAAACGAGCGGCACTTCCAGCGCCATTCATTCTCCTGCCAGCCTTCAAGGTATTTTCCCTGGATGAGAAGCACGCGGCTCAGATTAAAATGTGCTTCAGCAAAGTCAGGCGCTGTTACCACCGCCTGACGCAGAACAGCCTCAGCTTCGACAAACTTCGCCATGTCCGCCAGCACAAGTCCCAAATTATTGCAGGCCATGGCATTATTGGGGTCAAGTTGAAGCGCTTTATTTAAATGCCCCAATGCCTCCCGGTGGTCGCGCCGCGCAAGCAGGGCGGTCCCGAGGTTGGTGTGAGCTGAAACAAAATTCGGATCTATCTCTAATGCTTTTTCGAAGGCCGCCATTGCATCATTGATTTTATCGGACCCCATGAGCGCCAGCCCTCGGACGTCATGGGCATGAGCATGATGTCTTTTCATGCCGACCGCTTTGTCTGCCATCTGGAGCGCTTCCGCAAAACGATAACAATAGGAAAGGGAGAACGCCATTTGGCAGACGGTCTCAACCCGGTTTGGATCAATCAGCAAACTCTTTTGCAGATGATCCATGGCCGCCGCAGGGGATCCGGCCTCGATGGCTGCCTGGGCAGCCTTTGAGAGAGCGCGGAGAAGGTTCGATGTAAAGTCCTGCCGCTCAGGCTCCCGCTCGATAGCTTGCAAAAAGTAGCCTGCCGCGGTGGCATAGTCGGCCTTCTCCATCAGGATCAATCCAAGGCCGTTGAGTGCATCGGGATTTGCCGGCTGTGTCGCGATAATTTTTCGCGCCAGCACCTCGGCTTCAATAAGCCGGTCATCGTCAGTTTTCAATGGCTCAGTCACGCCATAAGCATAGAGTGATTCCGGGAAAATTATCCAGCGAAACAGACATCAGTAACCAACAAAGGCGCGATGGTCTAGGCCGCTTGATATTTTTGACTGCCCATAGGTCCGTCCGGGAATGTTGCTCCAAACCAAGGATTCTGGCAGGTCGTAGAGTTGATCACAGTCTTTGCAGTAACTGACGTCTGAAAAGCGGCCGTCAAGATGGGCGGCACGCAACATCTCATAAGCCTCTCCGGACACTACATCAGCGATAGACTGATCGTCCAGGTGGCCGAGAACGGCAGATCCGTCTTTCCCCAGAACCATGCAGCACGCTACGACGGCTGCGTTGTGGCCGTCCAACCCCCCGGCGCGCACCTGCAACAGTTCTGAAAATGGACGTCCGCAGGATCGGGGCGTCCGGTCCGGTGTCATATCTGAGCGGGCGTAGGGCGTGTCATAGCCACCAGACCAATTATGCATGAGCCAAATTTCCGCAAAAGCGCCGGTGTAATCGACCCAATTCGATCGGTAGGCCGCTACCTCTTCCTGTTCGCGCGCCATATCCGTAACCAGGTGATAAAGATGAATTTCGGAATGGCCGCCCATGTCCCGGTTCAATTCGCCGAACCGTCTCACATTGTCCCGGACCTTCTCAAAAACATCCAAACTCATCCAGCGGTGATAGGCGTCCCGGTCGGCCCCAATGGCCGACACCCGCAACACGTCTATGCCGGCGTCTATCAAACGGCGCGACATGTCCTCGTCGAGCCGGTAACCGTTGGTAAAGGAAATACATTTGAGCCCACGGGACTTTACGGCCCTGACCGCGTCCGGCATGTCGGCGTTGAGGGTCGGCTCTCCTGATCCATGGAGCGAGACCGATTTGACACCATATTGGAGCGCGTCGTCTAAAATTTTAGACAGGACCATGGGCGGCAATTTCTTGAGAAACTCTCTCTCCCGGCCCTCGCTTTGCGGGCACATTTCACATTTATAGTTGCACCCGCCATTGAGTTCCAAATCGAGTTGTGTAATTCGGATGTTCTTCGGTAGCGGCATGACGGTTTAGGCCCCTGTTTTGGCGGCTGCGATCAGATCACAGATTTCCCGGACTGCCCCGTCGCCGCCTTTTCGGTTCGTGACATAGCAGGCGGCATTGCTGGCGGTTGGCATGGCATCGGCCACACTCATCGGAATTCCTACCAACTCCAGAACGGGAATGTCGTTCACGTCATCTCCCACATGCACCACCTGATCAGGAGAAATTTCTAGCTCATCACATAGCTTTGTAAGTATTTGCGCTTTGTCCTCCACAGCGAGAAAAACATGATCCACTCCCAGCTTGGTGGCCCGATGGCCGATGGACGGTGTGGAACTGGCCGTAATGATGGCAATTTGGACACCGGCAGCCTGAGCGATTTTCATGCCCATGCCGTCTTTGACATTGAACTTGCGCAGCTCATCTCCGGAGTCGGTGAAGAAAATGCCGCCGTCTGTCAACACGCCATCAGTATCGAGAGATAATAGCTTGACGCCAGCGAGGCGCTTTTTCAGGTCCGCGGCGGATAGTCTACCATCACTCATAAAGTTTCTCTTTCGGCCAGCACGGCCTCTACTAGGGTGACATCCTCCGGCGTGTCCACGCCAATGGACCCCGGCACCACCGGCACGCAGGCGACTTTCTCTCCGTGTTCCAGAAATCGCAGAATTTCAATGCTTTCGGATTTCTCTACCGGCCCCTGCTCCCAAGCCGCATATTTGGCCAAGGCCTCGCCGGTAAACGCGTACAGTCCAACATGCACGGTCCGTTGAATGGCCTCTCCCTGCGGATACGGGACCGGAAAACGGGAAAACGTAATTACCGTGCCATCCAGGGCTGGAACCAAATGCACCACGGACGGGTTATCCAACTGATCATCTGACGCGGCGGCGATATACCCGGTCGACACCCCTATGCCGCGCTCGACCGCTGCTAAAAGACATGTGGAGACCGCATCAATGGAGGCGGGCTCAATCAATGGTTCATCGCCTTGCACGTTCACATAGATGTCTGCCGATATTTTTTCCGCAACCTCCGCCAGCCGGTCAGAGCCGGTCGCGTGATCGGTTCGGGTCATCACCACGTCCATGCCGTTGGCCTCACAGAAAGCGGCGATATTTTCAGAATCCGTTGCCACCACGGTTTGATCGACGGACGGCGTCTGCACCACTTGGTCCCAGACACGGGCAATCATCTCCCTTCCTGCAATCTGAGCAAGGGGCTTGCCGGGAAATCGGGTGGACTGCCAGCGGGCAGGGATAACAGCAAGAACAGTCATGCATCCTCACTTTCAAGCAACGCTCGCAGCGCGGGATGAAGATGGATAACGCCCTCCAGTTTTCCGTCTGGAGCGAGAACCGGAAGGTCGAATATTTCCCGTTCCTGGAGCAAAGAGAGCGCCTCCGCAATACCGGTACGCCGGTCAACGGACTTAAATTCTGTGCGCGCATGATCGATAATGTCATCGGCGAACAGGGCAGACAGAGGCTTCTGGCTCCGGAGCAGCAGCCGACGGAGGTCACCGTCTGTAAACAACCCAATTAGACGCCCATCCCCGTCCACCACGCACGCCAAACCCAACCGGCCCGCCGTCATCATCTCCAATGCTTCTTTCATGATGGTCGTGGGCAGCATGGCGGGAATGGCCTCTGGCAGCAGCAGGATATCGTCAATAGTGCGATTAGCTGTTTGGGTGGACATTGTCTTCTCCCCACTCGCTCAAAAGGCTCAGGCGCACGTCGTGGGTTGCCTTGGCCTGTGCCAGGATATTTTCCAAATACCGAATATCAATCTGGGTGTTGGCATCAGACAGCGCCTCATCCGGGTTGTCATGGACTTCCATAAAAAGCGCATTGATGCCGCAACCAGCTGCTGCCCGGACAAGCGCCGGAATAAATTCCCGCTGTCCGCCGGAAATATTGCCCATGGATGTCGGCAGCTGCACCGAATGGGTAGCATCAAAACAGACCGGATATCCGGTTTCTGCCATGATCGGGAAGTTGCGGTAATCGTTTACTAGCATGTTATAGCCAAAAAAAGTGCCTCGGTCGGTCAGGAGAATTTGCTGATTCCCCGTGGCCTCAATCTTGCGGACGGAATTTTTCATGTTCCAGGGGCTCATGAATTGCCCCTTTTTTAGATGAACCGGTTTGCCGGTTTCTCCCGCCGCCTGCAGCACATGCGTCTGACGGCAGAGATAGGCTGGTATCTGAAGAAAATCGACGACAGCTGCGGTTGGAGCGGCCCATGCAGCGTCGGAGAAATCGCACACAACTGGGACACTCTGTATGGTACGTACCTCCGCCAGTATTTGCAGGCCCTCATCGATACCAATGCCGTGGAACGACCCGGCCGAAGACCGGCAATCCTTGTCGTAGCAAGACTTATAAATCCAGGGAATATCAAGAGCTTTACAGATGGCGCCAATCCGACCCGCCATCTCAAGCGCGTGGTCGCGAGACTCGATGGCACACGGGCCTCCCATAAACACAAGAGGCCCAGCGCCGCCAATGTCTACGGTGGCGACATCGCCACCTCCCACCGAGATTATTTTGCTTTTCATTATTTCTACTTAAAGCCGATTCGTATTAAGGAACCCCTAAATATGACACGAAGGCGATATGTAAGGCGACTCGGAATAATCACCCATAGATGGATAAAACAAGCATCCCCGCGATCGCCCGGTTGAACGGCGTAAATTCAACTTTTCTCAAGTCCGGAATCAGGAATGCTGGAGGACCCAGCCCTAGAAGGTTGTCCGGGAACAGTCGGAAAATGCCACTAGCAATGAGCGGGCCGTTGGTTCGTTCGAACTCCCGTCTCACCGGCCCCTTCGAGCCCCCCGCCGGATGACCGCAACGGTCATTTATAAGGTGCCCTGCTGTACAGCGCCCTGCTCTTTAACCACCAAAAATGATCCGATTCTGTAGGGCTCCTGAAAAGGGGGTGTTTACTGATCCTGGCGCCACCGCATGGTTTTGAGAAGCGTATCAATGGTGATGGCGCTCAGGGTAGCCTGTGCAATGCCGTCGATCTCGCTTAATACCAGCTGGAGGGCATGTCCGATATCTGTTTCTTCTCCCACGTCACCGGCCTGACGTTGATCACTGCTGATATCTTCAAAGATGTGGATGACATCCATTAAAGTCGTGCGCCGCGCATTGGCACTGAAACGGTAGCCGCCGCCTACGCCTCGAACTGAATTAACCAACCCTGCCCGGCCGAGATCTCGCAGCACCTTTGCCAGGTGATGGCTAGAAATACCGTATATTTCAGCAATATCGGTGGCCGACAATTGACGCCTGGTATCCCGTGCAAGCTCAAGAACGGCAAACAGAGCAAATTTGGTCGCCTTTTGGAGCTTCACTCCTCCCCCTTCCCGAAATCAACGGGTTTTTCCAGTTCAATAAAAGGACCAGCCATCATGCCCTGCGCCCGAAAAAATGACATATTAAGGTTATCCTCCCGGGCGACCATGGTCCGAATCGTCTCCACACCATCATTTTCTAAGCGTGTGCTGATCGTCTGGAAAAGCATTTCACCAACCCGTTGACCCTGGAACTCGGGCGCCACGAGGATTGTTAAAATCCAGCCGCATGGCTGCGAACCAAATTCCCAGGCGCGGACCTCTCCAATGATGAAGCCCGCAAAGCCCGGCGCATCCACGGGCGTCCCGTCAGGCTCTGCTATAAGAAAATGCTTCCCATCACGACCAACAAACTGATCAAACATGCTGGCCCAGTAGTCAGGTTTGGAAATTGACGTAATCCGGCCATCGAGAGCGACTACGTTGTGCTGGTCTTGAGCCATTGCCGGGCGAATTTTCACGCCAGTAGCCCCCCAAGGTCAATTATTTTCACTGCAATTCCAGAATCTTACAAAATACGTATTTGAATACCGGTTTTAGTGTTGACTCCGCAACACGAGTAACGCATAACAAAATCGTAATAACTTACCGGAATGCATTTTGTCCGATCGGGAGTGCGAAATCAAGGAGTTAGTTCCGCACAAGATTGGAGGCAGGAGAAACAAGATCCGGCTGACAGCGACAGACCTGCACAGACGAAGCGAAAGAGGAACACGATGATCGAATTTTCTACGCATCCTGACAAATACAAACACTGGAAGCTGGCATTTGACGGGCCAGTAGCAACCCTCTCTATGGATGTGGATGAGGCAGGCGGCATGGTCGACGGGTATGATTTGAAATTAAATTCTTATGATTTGGGCGTTGATATCGAGTTGTACGACGCTGTTCAGCGGCTCCGTTTTGAACATCCAGAGGTGAAGAGTGTGATCTTGACGTCGGCCAAAGATAGGGTCTTCTGTGCCGGCGCCAACATTGCCATGCTGGGGGCATCAACCCATGCGCACAAAGTAAATTTTTGTAAATTCACAAATGAAACTCGAAACGGAATTGAGGACGCGTCCGAGAACTCTGATCAGAAATACATTTGTCTGGTGAATGGGACAGCGGCTGGCGGAGGCTATGAGTTGGCCCTCGCGGCGGACCATATCATGTTAATTGATGACGGCGCGTCGGCGGTATCTCTGCCGGAGGTCCCTCTCTTGGCAGTTCTGCCGGGGACAGGCGGGCTCACTCGAGTCGTGGACAAACGCCACGTCCGGCGCGACCGGGCAGACATTTTCTGCACCTTGACTGAAGGCATTCGAGGCAAACGAGCTGTGGAGTGGAAATTGGTAGACGAACTGGTGCCACGCTCCAAGCTTATGGACACGGCGATAACACGGGCAACCCAATTTGCAGCCCAATCTTCCCGACCGTCGGACGCTCAAGGTATTAAAATGACCCCAATCGCCCGCACGATCGAAGGGGACACCGTGACCTACAAGACCCTGTCCGGCAGCATCGATCGGAGCCTCCACACAGCCGAAATCACAGTAACTGCCCCCGAAGAACCACCAGCCCAGGACATTGACGGGATTATAGCGGAAGGTTGTGACTTCTGGCCCCTCGCCTTCGCGCGGGATTTTGATGATTTCATCCTGCACATGCGAGCTAACGAGACAGAGATTAGCACCTGGGTGTTCAAGACCGTTGGTAAGGCGGACAACGTGGAAGCCGGTGATACAGCGCTTTTGGATAATGCCGATCATTGGTTCGTGCGGGAAATAACACTGTATTTGAAGCGGACGCTGAAACGTTTGGACGTGTCGTCACGCAGCATTGTTACATTAGTTGAGCCCGGCAGCTGTTTCGTTGGTACTTTGTTAGAACTTGTTCTGGCCGCCGACCGCAGTTACATGCTGGAAGGTATATTCGAAGGATCAAACGTGCCAGAAGCAACAGTCCGCCCGACCGGGATGAATTTTGGCCCCTTGCCGATGTGCAATGGTCTCAGCCGTTTGGAGACGCGATATCTGGATGATGCTACCCAACTGGATGATGTTCGAGCGGAAGCAGGCAAAGATCTCGGCGCCGAATTAGCCGATGAGCTAGGTCTCGTAACCTTCATTCCGGATGACATTGACTGGGAAGACGAGGTACGGATCGCCATCGAGGAACGGGCGAGCTACTCCCCTGATGCCTTGACCGGTATGGAAGCAAGCCTCCGTTTCGCCGGTCCGGAAACTTTGGAAACAAAAATTTTTGGCCGCCTAAGCGCGTGGCAAAACTGGATATTCCAAAGGCCGAACGCTGTAGGCGAAGAGGGTGCACTTCAGCTATTCGGAACCGGCAAACAGGCTAACTACGACAGAAAGAGGGTATAAACATGAGCTCCATAGATTATTCAGAGAAAATTCCAAACAACGTCAACTTATCTGATGACCGGCGGTTGCAGCGCGCATTGGAAAAGTGGCAGCCCGCATTCCTCAATTGGTGGGGTGACATGGGGCCGGAGGCCAGTGGCGAACACGAGGTTTTCCTCCGCACGGCCGTCGACGTGAGCCCGAAAGGTTGGGCCCAGTTTGATATGGTTAAGATGCCGGAATACCGCTGGGGCATTTTTCTCGCAGATCAGGAAGCCGACCGAAAGATAAATTTCGGCATCCACAAGGGGGAAGATGCTTGGCAGGAAGTACCCGGTGAATATCGTTCCGAACTGCGTCGCCTAATCGTTACTCAAGGAGATACGGAACCAGCTTCTGTGGAACAGCAACGGCTGCTCGGCCTGTCCTGCCCCTCACTCTATGACCTACGGAGCCTGTTTCAGGTGAACGTGGAGGAAGGCCGGCACTTGTGGGCNATGGTCTACNTGCTTCATGCNTATTTTGGCCGCGATGGCCGGGAAGAAGCNGANGANNTGCTGCTNCGTCACTCCGGCGATGAAGANAANCCGCGTATNTTAGANGCCTTCAANGTGCCNACNGAAGANTGGNTNTCCTTNTTCATGTTCACGTTCTTCCAGGANAGNGATGGNAAATTCCANNTGAGCTCTNTAGCAGAGTCNGGNTTTGACCCCNTGTCNCGGACCTGNAGGTTNATGTTAACNGAGGAAGCGCANCACATGTTCGTNGGTGAAACCGGTGTCGGACGCGTTGTGGANCGNAGTGCNCAGCTNTCNCANCANCACGACACTNTGGACATTNGCCCAGNANGGTGGCATTCCGCTGCCCNTGATTCANAAATGGATGAANTTNCANTTCTCCATTTGCCTNGANCTGTTCGGTCAGGAAACCTCCACCAACGCGGCTAACTTCTATTCCATGGGACTGAAAGGCCGATATCTTGAAACCAAGATTGAAGATGATCATGCCCTTGGGAACGATATGTTCCATGTTCCGGAACTTGACGGCGACAACGTCATCATGGCAGAAGCTCCAGCACTCACAGCTATCAACGAGCGCCTTCGTAATGATTATCGTGACGATTGTCAGCGCGGTGTNGATCGNTGGAACAAGATCATCGCTAAAGCTGGNGCTGATTACACCCTGACCTTACCGCACAGCGCTTTTCATCGGAACATCGGCACCTTCCAAGGCATGCATTTCACGCCTCAAGGCAAGCCAATNTCCAAGGAAGAGTTCGATGCTAATCGGGATGCCTGGATGCCCAGCGAGACCGATCGGGAATTCGTCAAGTCCCTTATGGTCCGCGTGACTGAGCGCGGCAAAATGGCCAACTGGGTGGCCCCGCCATCCCGCGGAATCCATGGCCAGGACGTGGACTACGAGTACGTAAAACTACATTAGAAAAAGACGTTGCGCATCGGGCCCCGATTTATTTAAAGTCGGGGCCTAATTATTTGAGAGCACCGCATGCAGCACAACACTGTTTCAATCGATCAATCCGTTTTCCCGGCCAAGATAGAATTTTCCAAACAATTCAATGTTGCCGTCCCGTTTATTGACAGGCATTTGGAAGAAGGTCGGGGTGATAAGGTTGTCATACAAGTTCATGGCGGCGGCAAAGTCACTTACGCCACCCTAGCCGAGCATGTGAACCGGGCGGGAAACGCCCTTCTCGACTTGGGCATCAAACCAGGTGACCGAGTACTCCTGATGGTGAAAGACGCACCGGATTTTTACTACATCTATTGGGGTGCAATTAAAGCCGGTGTTTTGCCTGTTCCTCTCAACACTCTCCTGCGCGCCAAAGACTATGCCTACATGATCGAGAACTCTGAGGCCGCTGGTGTTATTTATTCACCAGAGTTTTCGGAAGAAGTCGAGCCGTCCCTGGAAGCGGCTTCCCATAAACCCCTGGCTGTTTTGAGAACCGAGGGCTCGGGTAAGACATTTGCAATGCACATGGCCGCAGCCGATATCACTCTTGAGCCAGCCAGCGTATCTCCAGAGGATGATGCCTTTTGGCTCTATTCGTCCGGCTCCACCGGCAATCCCAAGGGCGTCGTCCATGCCCATAAAGACATGGTTATCACAAGTCAGCGTTACGCGGTTGAGACTCTCGGCATGACGGAGGACGACATCAACTTCTCCGCAGCTAAGCTGTTCTTTGCTTATGGCCTTGGAAATGCCATGACCTTCCCCCTCTGGGTCGGCGGTTCTGCCATCCTATTTGCCGGCCCGCCTTCTCCAGCGGACATGCACGAAATCACCGAAACCTTCCGGCCCACGATTTATTACGGCGTTCCGACCCTCTACGCCGCGCAGTTGAAGTCAATGGAAAACACGGATGTAGATCTCTCCTCCATCCGGATCTTCATATCTGCAGGAGAGGCTTTGCCGCCGGACCTGCTGCGCCGGTGGACGGAAAAAACCGGTGCAGAAATCCTGGACGGCATCGGCACAACAGAAATTTTGCACATATTTCTCTCAAACCGGCCGGGCGAGGTAAAACCCGGCGCCAGCGGTAAAACCGTGCCGGGCTATGACGCCAAGATTGTCGATGATGACGGCAACGAAGTCCCCGACGGTGAGACAGGTAGCCTGATGATTAGAGGAGAGTCGCTACTCAAGCTTTACTGGCGAAATCCGGAAAAAACCGCAGAGAGCCTCCGCAATGGCTGGATGTACACGGGCGACACCTATTACCGAGATGAAGATGGTTTCCTATTCTGCTGCGGCCGGTCCGATGACATGCTCAAGGTCGGCGGCATCTGGTGCTCTCCAGTAGAAATCGAGGCCAAGCTGGTTGAGCATCCCAAGGTATTGGAAGCTGCTGTCGTCGGCCGTGCCGACGATGATGAGCTTATTAAACCGGAAGCCTTCGTGGTTTTAAACAATGAAGGCGATGCATCGGATGCCCTGTCAACCGAGCTCTTGGATCACTGTAAGACGGGTCTCGCGCGCTACAAATATCCGCGATGGTTTAATTTTGTGGATGATTTGCCCAAAACAGCGACAGGTAAAATTCAGCGCT
>NHHQ01000074.1 GCA_002170915.1 Rhodospirillaceae bacterium TMED167
GACTGATCTTAGGGCGAAGATAACCCCCTCGATAGGGTGAGTGCGGTACACGGTCAACGGAGTAAGTGTTTCCGCGGAGTGATGCACCCGGTGAAAGTGCCATAACAAAGGCCAGCGATGCAGCGCCCTGTGCACAAGGTACTTGGTAATATCATCCATGAGAAACAACGACAACGTGAAGAAGGCTGCAATTAGCCAGCCTGGCGCCTCGGTCCACAGCAGTATGCGTCCATTAAACCACAAATGCATTGCTTCAAACAAAACAGTTGCGATGGCTAATTTCGTAACCAGCTTGGGAACTATGCCCATCATGATTGCTTGATTAATTAATAGCATTTTGTAATCCGCCTGGGCCGAGGCTGAAAACCAGATATCCAGGGAAAAAATATAAGAGAACGAATGACGAATTCCCGATTTGGCTAAAAGACTGTGAAAAATAACGGCTAAAAAAAGGGCAGCCGCCAAGTACCCCCAAAAAACACGTTTCTGCGCGTTGAGGAATGAGTCAAACAGGAGACCCAGATAGTCAGAAATTAAATGTTCCATGAGCTCTATTATAAAAAATGGGGTGGCAAGGCTAAAAGCCCTATAACCACCCCATAATAAATCATTTAGTCGTTCTCGGCGCTGTTACCTCCACCGAGGGATTTACTCAGATCTGCCATAGCGCTAATTTTATCATTATTGCGAGCTTTGATACCAAATTTATCGACCATTAGCTTCTGTACCTTCAGCATATGAAGCATGTATTCGCCCCATGAAATGCCTTGGTCGCGACTATAATTGCCCTTACTGTCAATATCAGTCACTTGACTGAGGTTTGGCATTAGAGGCCCTGCTCCGATCATCCGGTTCATTTTAGTCGCTGTCTCACCCAAGTTATCTTTTCCGGTTTGGAGTGCCAGGCTAAAGCCCTTCAATTCGCCCCAATGTTTGATGTACTTTTTGAGAGCTTTGGTATTATCCCCCTTGGCTTCAGCGATAGTTTGCAGTTTTGTCATATCGTTGTAGACAGAACCCGCATACTTGAAGGTTGCCTCGGCTAGAACCTTTTGCCAATTCGATGCGATTGTTGCAGCATAATTTTGCAATTTTGACCTTTGTTGATCCGAGAGCTTCTCGCCGTTTGCGCTGGTAATGAGTTCTCTGCCATCAATAAAAGAACGCGTTATAGTGTGCAAATAATCGGTGCCATTACTCTTACCATATACTGATGCATCGAAACCTGCCGCATAGTAGGCCGGGCCAAAAGTCATTTCAGATTTTAGATCAACCTTACCATCCTTGTTTCTATCAGCATATTTAAGAGCATTGGCTGGCGGTTTCGATTTACTGCCCATCTTCGCGATTTCATAAACTTGTCTCGGGGTCAACTGCAGAGAATGGGCTGGTGTGCCAAAATATCCAAAAGCCTCATCCCAAGAATGTTCTTTCCCAGTATAATATGCACCTTTTTTGTATGGCTTATCGTTAGGTTTATTTTTAGCCGTCAGTTTCTCATCAAGGTAATTATCTACGGCTTGATTGTAGAACGATGCGCCCATCAAAAATTTGGATATTAATTGAGGATAGTTATACCCATTAGCGGCATCTACCCCCCCCTTTGCCGAGGAAGCTTTATCAATCCAAAAAGCTACCAACTCGCCACCTGTCATATTTCCAGGCATGCCCGAGATCGTACCTTTAAAGGTTTTGCCTGATAAATTTTTGCCTTTGCTAATTTGGTCCACCCCCGTCTGCATAATCACGAAGGGTCCCTTAGTTTTTGGTGCAATAATTGCCCGTCCAGCGTCCTTTCCGTTAAAATAACTCATCATCTTGGATTTGAGTCCTGGATTAGCGGATCCATTACCTGATCCAGCCATTTTCTTTAGTGAATCATGCAGGACTTGGCGTGCGATTTGGCCCGTATAAGCTACCGATTTCGTTTTTGAGCCGGTGTATCCCTTAACGGTTACTGGGAACCCGGCATAAACGTTGTCTTTTGCTTCAACCACATTTGATGCAAAGACAAATGAGAGAGCCGTCGCTCCCATAATTACAGTTTTAAACATAACTTTTCCTTCAAATTTCTGTATTTGGTAGTGATAATTATTCTCAACAAGATCATATATAACCATCCAAAATGCTAATGCAAATCATTTTTAATATTAATAACATTGCAATATATATGATAATGATTATTATTATCATATATATAAGATAAGCAATTAGTAGAGGAGTTTCGCTGATTCCGAGCGACCAAATCGGTCTAAAGATTAGCCTAACTAAATTTGACCATGGCACACGATCACTGCGATCACATTTTACCGTTGGTGAAAACCGATGTCTCAGGACCAATCACGATAGCCGAAGAAACTAAAGCCATTACTAGGCGCGCGAGCGGCCAAAGATTGCGCACGTGGGAACTGGAAAATGGTTGCCAATGCGCCATTGTTGGAACCTGCCTAACGCTATCTGAGCTGCGGGCTTTGGCTAGAAAACTCTCATTAGTTTTTCCCGACACACTGCCAGTGGATTACCAAATCCATGGTTATTTTGTTAAGATAGCCGAAGGTTCGGACCGCCCTTCCCGGCTCTTAAACAAATTACTCGACCGTCGTCACGCAAGCTCCATTCGTCAAATACGTCACATGAAAACGCCTGAGGAGCTCGAATCTTATTGGGCAGCAGCACTCAAAAAGGGCAATATTCCTGGCCCCTATTGGGCAATTAGTAGTCACCCTGCTACCACTAAACTGTTGGCAGACAGGATGTTTGCCGACGTTCATATGCTGTCTCACATCGTTGGAGCATCGAACCGCGCAGACATAGAGCGACTTATTGAATTGGAGGCTGATCTCGAGAAACTTGAAAAACTCCACGTCAAAAAAACAGCCCACTACAGAGAGCGCTTAGCAACAAAAAATAAAGAATTAGAAGACGTCAAAACAGAGCTCTCTATTGCCAAGAATGCTACTCCAACATTGTGCCCTAGAGAACCAAAAGACTCAGATTACTTGCCATCAGAGACCCGCACGCGCCTAGAGAACGCTCTTAGGCTAACGAAAGAGGAAAATACCCTTCAAACCAAACATTTATCTAGACTGCAGTTCGAACAAGAAAATTCGCAATTATTGATCCAAAAACTTCAGGAAGAAAATGAGGCGTTAAGTTCTGTTCTCGACGAAGTTCAAGCGGCTAAAGGTAAGACCTCGCATATCGATCTCTCCGGCAAGCGTGTTCTTTATGTAGGCGGCAAGCCGCAGGCCCTTCGACGTCTCCGGTCCTTGATCGAAAATTGGAATGGTGAATTCATTCATCATGACGGAGGCATAGAAAAATCATTGAATGAACTAGGCAGCGCCGTTAGAAAAGTGGACGCTGTAGTTTTCCCCACAGATTGCATAAGCCATTCTGCTGTTAACAAAATTAAACAAATGTGCAAGCGCATGATGAAGCCCTATATTCCCCTAAGGACGTCAGGCACCGGATCCTTGGCGGCCGGGGTCACCCAAAATATATCTTCGCCGGCATTCTTCGACATCAGTGGTGTGTGACCGTAACCAAACGTTGCCCGTCCAGAGGTCAGAACCCTCTATTTAGAGCTTTTCCTTTAGTAGCCGTAAAAGTCGCAGCGACCCGCTGAGGTTTGATGACAGGTGTCGCATCTGCTGGCCCCTGTTCAGCGAGGAAACATGCAGTATACTTATTGAGCGGGTTCTCACATTGGACGCTTTGCCTAATCTACAGGATTTAGGGAAGCTAAACATCGGTGAGAATGTCCCCAAAGTTTTAGCTTCAGATAAGGTGTCCTAGGACACGAACCAAAAAGATCTGAAACAAGCCATTCTGACGGCTGAGGATGCGCAAGATTTCGTCTCGCGAGAGATTTTGAACGATATCCTAGAGGATACAAAAGAGCATATGGATTGGTTGGAAACGCAACTTTCCCTCGTAAAAGATACGGGACTTCAAAATTATCTTCAGGAACAAATGTTCGAAATTAGCAGTGACTCTTAGATTTACACTCGCCAATACTTTGATGTAAGAAAGGCCAGTATACGGCGGAGAGGTGTTTGAGAGCTTTGACCGGTTTTGGGAGCTCTTTCTCTGCGCCTCAATGGTATTCGGCAAGTAACGACGCTTATAGCGGTGTCACGAGGAGTTCTATCAGGCGTTGTGGTGGGTCTCATTTAGATATCTGCCGGCTGCTGCTTGGAAGACGCATAAACCATTAGGCCGGCTCCGACGTAAATGCGCTCCCTGCTCATAAAAATACCGCCCTCCGTTAAATCGTTGGCAAACTCCTCCAAGAAAGGAAGCAACAGTGAGACGATGGCCGGCGGCGCAAGATCATCGAGCCAAAAACGGAGGATCTCAGAGTTCTCGATTTGGCATTGGGCAACAGAATTAAGTATTAGATTTTCATCATCACTAACTGTGTCCAAACACGCGCAATTCATCTGAGGCGGACGGTGACCGCTGCTGGCCAGGATATCCATAATGCGAGTTAAGCTCCGGGCTGCATGAGGTGCTCCACCACGCAAGAAACCCTCATGTATTTTTGGCATCATATTCGAGCCTGTCCGGTTCCCAAGCGACCAAAGTCTAAGTCCCCACAAAACATATTGTTCAGTGAAAGGCAGATCAGCATGTCGTTCGACTTGAAATATTTTCATGGTGCTCGAAGTCTCTCGAAAAAAACGCCGGAGGTAGGCTCCTAAGCCCCCTCCGGCAGAGTTTACAGGGTAAGTTTCGTGAAATTAATATGGTTCAAAACCTAGACTTCTCGACATACAGGCAGACTGTTGGGTCCCAAAAATCGCTGGAGCAAACCCAACCACCCAGCACACCCAAATGATCCGACTGATGGCAGCAGAGAGGCTAATCTCGTAACAAGGTCCGTGTGTATACATGGAGGTTCTTTATATTAATAATAATTATTAATATCATATAGTCGTAAAATTACGGACTTGCAAGTCATTCTCAATTAGGTCCGCAAAAGACTGGAAGGTGGAGTTTTGCCCTTATCCATTTGACTCAAAAATGCGCAATAGTACATTTTCCTTAACGAGAGAAATAAACCGCGCCAAGAGTTCGGGCCCACCAATGAAACACGCCGTCCAATTTAAAAGCACCGGAAATCCAGTCGACGTGGTGGACCTTGTGGAAATGAGTATCGGGGATCTCGGAGCCGATGACATTTTACTTGATGTCTTAGTAGCCGCGATCAACCCGTCGCACTTACTTACGCTTTCCGGCAGCTATGGCATTCAGCCAGACTTGCCCGCAGTACCCGGGACAGAGGGCCTGGGCCGGGTGGTAAAGACAGGACCTGCGGTGACGACATTTAGGCCTGGTGATCTAGTGATGATCCCACCTTATGCCGGCACATGGCGCCAGCAAGTGAGTGTTAAAGCGCGACATATACGGCTCAAATTTCCGCCTCAAGAAGGATTGTCGAGCGGCGTTCAATGGCAGCTCGCCATGCTCATGGCCAACCCCCCAACAGCTTGGCTGTTGATCAATTCAGTGACCGGCCTAGAGCCCGGTGACTGGATCATCCAAAATGCCGCTAACTCAGCGGTTGGACAATATGTTATGCAACTCGCCCATTTACATAAGCTCAAAACCGTCAACGTGACCCGCCGAGATGGCCTCGGCGATCTGATTGCACAGGCCAAAGGAGATGCATGCCTCACGGATGGCGACGACCTGGCATACCGGGTGGCAGAAGCCACTGGCGGCGGCGATGTCCGCCTAGCCATCGACGCAGTCGCGGGCGACGCAACCCAACGTCTGGCGGATTGCCTGATTGATGGCGGCACAGTGGTNAACTACGGCCTCTTGTCNGGNGCGTCCTGCAGAATGTCGCCCGNCGATATCATCTTCCGGGATATCCGGTTACAAGGCGTCTGGCTCACCAGATGGCTCCGCGACAGATCTAAATTTAATCAACAGCAATCTGTATATGACAAGCTGAGAGAACATGTCCTCGCCGGTCGCCTGGGCGTTAAAATCGACACCACCTATCACCTGGGGCAAATCAAAGACGCCGTCGCCCATGCTGGCNCGGGGGGTCGGAANGGGAAAATTTTGCTGCTGCCTAATGGTGATATTTAACGCTGCACTTTTATTCCAGGCGACAGAAAGCTATAGAAGCNCNGTACTNGGCAACAATAACACACCCGATCATGCCCATNGAAAAACTCATCTCCGGATTTAAAGACTTCCACCAGCACTATTACGAAGACCGACCCGAGATATACAAANCATTTGTCGACCAGGGACAAANCCCGGACACTATGGTCATCGCTTGTTCGGATAGTCGGGTGAGCCCTTCCATTATCACACAGTCCGATCCGGGAGAACTCTTTGTTGTTCGCAATGTAGCCAATTTGGTTCCGCCTTGTACCCCTGGAAACGATCTTCACGGAACCGGCGCCGCCGTCGAATATGGCGTAAAAGATCTGAAGGTGAAGACAATCATCGTTCTCGGCCATTCCCACTGCGGCGGTATTCGCTGGATGTCTAAGGGTCACCTCTCACCGGAAAGCAGAAAGTTTATTGACAGCTGGGTCACCACTGCGGGCTCTGCCAAGCCGGATACTGTGACGGATGAAACGCTGCGATCTGCTGAGAAAAAAGCCGTCACCATCTCACTTAAAAACCTGCTGACCTACCCTTGGGTCGAAGCAGCGGTAGCGAGGGGTAACCTTGAGATCCTGGGCTGGCTTTTCGATTTGGAACACGGAAAGTTGCTCGGTTTCAACGAAGATGAGGGCTGGTCCCCACTGACTTAGCCATCAGTGTGCGCAACTTATTGACGGCGCCCTCAAACGAGAACTTCATGACGCAGGCGCTCAATTGCGCCGTTCCTCTGCGATAAATTTGGCAGCACCTCACCGAANCCCCAGTCCCCCACTGACAGCCAGCGTCTGGCCGGTAACAAAGCGGGCATCATCTGACGCAAAGAATAATACGGCACCGACAAGGTCATCAGGCACCTCCTGCCGCGGGATGGATTGATTGGCGATAATCGTTTTTGCGAATTCTGCTCGATCGGGGCCGCGGTCTATCTCGGTCTCTGTGAGNCCTGGNTGAATGGCGTTNACGGTGATTCCATCTGGCCCTACTTCGCGAGCCAGCGCCCGNGTGAAGCCAACCAGGGCAGCCTTAGAACTAACGTAATGGAGGAACCCCGGCACCCCCACGTGGGCTGTATCAGAGGACATGTTGATGACCCGGCCCCACCCCGCCGCACGCATATGAGGGATCACAGCCTTGGTCACAATGAACGGACCAGTCACGTTCACCCTCAATGCCTCTTCAAATTCATCAACTTCAAGTTCATCAAATGGCCCTTTAGTGAGAGTGCCCAGCAGTGCAGCATTGTTGACCAGAATATCAACCCCGCCGAACTCAGAGAACGTCCGTGCCACCATGGAATGAACCGATGCTTCATCGCGGACATCGGTCTCGACGGCATAGGCGCGACCGCCCGCACCCATGATTTCCCCGGCAACACGCGCAGCACTTTCGCCATCGATTTCAGCAATTGCAACAGCATCCCCTCTCGCTGCCAGGGCTTTGGCAAATGCACGGCCTAACCCACGGCCACCGCCGGTTACAATCGCGACCTTATCACTCATAGTGGCCTCCCTTGGTGAAATAACTTGGGCAATCTCAATTAATGGCATTATTCTNTTCGGACAAAAACAATACAAGCTACAGACCTAACAACGGAGGCTTATGAGCAGAAATTTTTGACTGGCCCTAGCCAACGCAGAACCTCTGGGTCGGTCGCCCTCTCCTAGTCTATTGGAGCACAGTGACCATCAGCTATCTGATCGCGTTGCGTACTGCTTTGTCCCAAGTTTATTGAGTGAGAAATAAAATAAAAAAGGACTAGCTAATCGACACCGTCCATAATGATAATGTTGCTCTCTGAAATATCTGTTCGCATGGGAAGAAGCGTCTGATAGGCATCCGAGTTCCACCATTTCTTAAGTATTTCCATGGAGGGAAACCGCGCCATGATAAACCGTTTCGGTGCCCAATCCCCTTCCAGGACCTCGGGCACCCCACTTGCAATAAGTTCTCCACCGGCACGCGCGATCAGAGGACCCGCCTGCGAAATATATTCGTTTAATTGTTCCGGATTTTCTACACTGAGTTCATCGACGATCAGATAGGCGGACATGGTTTTCTTCCTGTCATTTTTGCGTCCTCTCCCAGCGTCCGCGAGACACAGCATGAGGTCCTGGTTTTCCGATAAAAAAATCTATGTGTCTTTATAATTTACCACAAGCGTTCTGTCGCCATCCGCGCACCCTCAGCTAGAGCCCGAAATTTAGCCCATACGACAGACGGAAAAACCGCTTTCCGGCCAGCATAGGTGCTGAAGCCACAGTCGGACCCAGCCATTACCCGCTCGCGCCCAACAATGTCAGCATAACGGCAAAGGCGTTGCGCAATTAGTTGAGGATGCTCGACGAAGTTACTGGTGGAGTCAATCACCCCCGGCACTAGGATTTTATCGTCGTTAATTTTAGCGTCAGCCCAATCTTCCCACTCATGTTCATGGCGGGGGTTGGCACCTTCGAACAACAGCGCCGCCGGGCGCGCCTTGTTCAACAGATCAAATAATTTTTTCACCGGAAAATCATGAGTATGCGGCCCAGCATAATTNAGCCAGCAAATGTGCAGGCGCATGGCTTCTGGGGGGATATTTTCAGTCGCCGCATTGAGTGCTTCAATGCTTTTTTCCGCGTCCGCCAGGAATTCTTCATCGCTCCAATCCTGGTGGTCCGTATGCCGACACCCCGCGAGGTCCGGGCAATCGAGTTGGAGTGCGAATCCTGCCTCATGGATGGCCAGATATTCAGGCCGGAGGGCATCGACGAGCGCGTCACGGTATTGATCACGGTCTCCGTAAAATTGATTGGGCACATATGTCATTAGGCAACCCGGGGAGACCGAATTCATAAATGCGTCATGGGCGGGCGTTTTGGAAAGCGCGGTTTCCAATCGGGCGATATCCTTACCCACGGGCCCGGTATCCGCATGCGCGACAGGCCCCTCACATACTACGGCCTGCAACAGGTTAGTTCCGCCGCCAGCGGCACGCTCCAGGTTCATCTCAGGAAAATCCTGAATATCTCGGGGAGTTTTGCGGCCCAAAACACCCTCCCCGTTCGCGTTACCAAGTCCAGCCAAGCGGTGCTTAGCGTAAACGTGATAGGACATCTTGCCGGCCTCGCCATCGCTCACCACATCGACGCCATTCTCTACTTGAAGGCCTACCACGTCATTGATGACTTTGCTGATACAGGTGTCCAGGGCAGCACGGTCGACGTCTTTTCCTCGGTCCTGCAATTGCAAAAGGTCTACCAAATCATCCGGTCTTGGCAGACTACCCACATGAGTGGTGAGAATACGGTCCGTGCTAGTTTTCATACGGCTCTCCAATTCAACTGGATTATGGGTATCTGATCAATTGTGCCTACTCGGTGCCAAATAGCAAATGACTTAACCGAACGGTCCGCCGACCCACAAATTGTCCAAACCGTCAATAATCGTTAACATGTGTAGAGAGAAAAGGTTCAACGCAGGAGAGCACAATGTCAGAAAACCTCGTAGCCCATTTCGTTGGCAGTATTCCGCTGGAGAACGCGGAAAAGGTATTTCGTGATGTAAGTGGCGCCATAGGCCCCCACCTCTTTCGCCTGCCGGATGGCGAGACCGGAAAGCGCATTGGTTGGATTAAATTTCTGCAATCCTATCTTAACGACGAACACCCTGACATGGAGACCGATACAGACCAGCCNCCNCTGCNATGGCGGCAATGGGACGGTGTGCTCCTCCGCGAAGTCCCGATGGCTAAATTCAAGAACGGCGTTGATCCAAAGTCTGTAACCTTCGACACGGGCTATGGACAGGACGCAATCGAGTCCTATGCAGTTTTTCAGAAACTTCAATCGGAGGGCGTCATTCCGACCGGCGTCAAATTTCAGGTGTGCATCCCCACTCCCCTGGCGCCGGGATATAATTTTATCTCCCCGAGCGCCCAGGACGACTTCATTCCCGTCTACACTGATCATATTATCAGCGAAGTTCGCAAAATCGCCGATGCCATCCCACATGGGCGATGCTCGATCCAATGGGATGTGTGCCAGGAGGTCCTGATGTGGGAAAACTATTACGACTATGATCGGCCTGGGTACAAGGAGGAGATTTTTTCCGTTCTGGGTCAAATTGGTGACGGCGTGCCCGCAGGCGTCGAGCTTGGCTACCATCTATGTTACGGCAGCCCCCGAGACGAGCACCTTGTGCAGCCAAAAGATTCCGCCAACATGGTAGAGATGATGCATGGTATTGCGGCTACCGTGAACAGAACAGTTGACTTCTTCCACATCCCCGTACCAAAAGAACGTGACGATGACGCCTATTTTGCGCCGCTGGCAGACCTCGCGCTTCCGGGCGGCACGGACCTCTATATTGGCTGCGTTCATCATGACGACGAAAGCGGTGATACCCGCCGCCTAGCCGCCGCCCAGAAGTATGTCAAAGTGGATGGCATCGGCACCGAATGTGGCTGGGGACGGGCTGATCCAGACCGGGTACCCGGCCTTCTCACCTCTCACTCCAAGCTCATAGCGGAATTTAATTAGACTGCGTCAAAGTACAATAGAGATACCGGTGCTGACATCAGGCCCTGCCAGGGGCCCCTTTCCGATGGCCACGATCCACCGAGGCCCTCGACACCATTACATCAGGAACGTCATGTTGGGGATGGGAAGATTGCGGTTAATCAGAACCAGCCGTTTTAAGCTGATCTTCCACATGCCATGCTCCCTGCGGAGGCGATGTTCTGCTCGGCCTGCGAACGTACGCTGATCACCCAGGCCCAGCTGCCGGTCATCCGCTGTGCCCGCCCGGATTTCATAGATGACCTGGGAGGAAAAGACGGTGACCTCACCAGCTACGAGATCATCCGAAATACCCCCCCGAACCTGCACATTTGAGATCACATGTTGGGTTTGAGACGGCGGGCTTTGCGCCGGAAACCTGGTTTGACCGAGCCTGTAAACACGTTCTTCGCGGCGCAATGTATCGTCAAATATAAGCGACAAATGTTCATTGGGCGCAGCGTCTGCTTTGATTGGCAGCCAATAGATACCGTCGTCCGAGAAGAGATCCAGCCATGCTTGCAAGTGACCTTCATCAATCAGTCTTGCTTCCTCATATAGAAAATCTTCCGCATCCGGGCGGCTCATAATGTCTTCGGACTGGTCCATGAACTATGCGCCCATATGTGCTTTCCAGGCGCGATGGAAGGCCCGTTGTGGTGTTTCATCGGTGGACTCTGCTACCCGGACGCCAAGGTTATCAAATGTCTCCCGCGCCATACCCCGGCTCAACAGCAGCCATTCCACCTCCTCCGCCTGCAGACCCGTCTGGTTAAAGGCAAAAATCTCGACATCATCCGGAGACCCAAAACTCGCTGGTCCAAAAAATCGCTGATAGCCGGAGAGCCGGAAATCGTTGTAGGCCTCCGACGCCCCCTTGAGTTTAAAGAAATGCATGGCGACTTCCGTCCGGTCCACACTTATGGGGCGGATTACCCTGAATTGGCCATGAAGAACGGCAAGGCTCGGAAAGATCAGCAGGTTCATGGCATTCAGCATTTCGTGCATACTCTGGGTGCCGTATTTCCCCTCCAGCCAATCGACATAATCCGCAAAAGGCCCCGCCTTCATGTTGTCTGCGGCGTCTGGGGAGAGCGGGCTCTCCCAGATCCCGTGACCGTTCTCAAAACCGAGTGTGCGGCCGGTCATCCGGTGGGCAAAGATTTCGTCCAGATCGCCTTGGGTATAAGCGCCATGCTGGCCCCCTTTATTGCCAAACTCGGCCACCAATTTGAAAAAAGACTCGTGGACCGTGTCCCCATGATAGCCGTCCGTTGAATTCTCCGCCTGAAACTTCCAGTTACCCCGGTATTCTGTTCGATGCGCCCCCTGCACGACCTCCACCTCACCGTCCGGCGCCCGGTCCAAATGGATGTCCAGGAACGGTTTGGCGGCGCCAAGATACGCCAAAAAAGTGATCGCGTCCGCATCCATGTTGGCGAAGACGAGGCCTCGGTAGATCTCAACCCGTGGCACCGACATGAGACCAAAGCGGGATTTATCCAGGTCGTCCGGGTAACCGCCTTTATGTTTGGCAACCCCTTGAAGCGTGCCATCAAGCCCGTAGACCCAGCCATGGTACTGGCATTGGAAGCGTTTGACCGATCCCCGCTCCTCGCGACAAACAACCGACCCCCGGTGGCGGCAACGATTTAGAAAGACATGGATCTCCCCGTGCTCATCCCGGCTCATTACCACAGGCCGACGTCCCATAAAGGAGGTCTTGAAATCGCCAGGGTTGCGGACCTCACTCTCATGGCCGATGAAAATCCAGCATTTGCCGAATATATCGCGCATTTCCGTATTGAAAATTTGCTCGTCCGTGTAGACCGCCCCATGCACACGGAAATCGTCCGCAGCCTCGTACACGAGGGCGTTTGCATCAACTGTTGTCTTCGCAGTCGGAGTAAAGGTATCCATCACGCTGCCTTTATCTTTTGACTAAGTCTATGCGGGGAAACGATCTTGGTCCAGAGCCGAGACGGCGCAGGTTGGCAAAAACAGGTTCAGCGGAAATATCCCTGTTCAGGGCACCGAGCCTCCCGTAAGATATGGTCATCGTGGCGCAAGATGTATTGAAATTGGATGAGAGCCTTGTTCGCCAGCCGGCGGTGGCCGGAACGTTCTATCCCAGCAACCCCACAGAACTCGCCGCCACGGTGCAATTCTATCTATCGCAAGCCAAAGAAAAAATCGGCACCGCGTGCCTGATACCGCCCAAAGCAATCATCGTGCCGCACGCAGGATATGTCTATTCCGGTCTGACCGCCGCCGCAGCGTATAACAGCCTCAGAATGCAGTCGGATAAAATTACCCGGGTGATTATGATGGGGCCGTGTCATCGGGTCGGGATCGCCGGACTGGCTCTGCCTTCCACACAAGCTTTCAGCACGCCGCTGGGCAGCGTACCCGTGGACACGGATGCCACTGCAAAAATCATCCGTCTAGACCAGGTTAAAATTTTCAATGAAACCCACAAAAACGACCATGCGCTCGAGGTGCATCTCCCCTTCTTGCAGACGATCCTCACCAGTTTTTCCATCGTCCCCCTGATCGTGGGACAGGCAGCACCATCAGACGTGGCGGAAGTTTTGGATCTTCTGTGGGGCGGCGAGGAAACCCTCATCCTGATTTCTTCTGATCTCAGTCACTACCAGTCCTACAAGGATGCCCAGAAAGTAGATGACTTCACCCGCCAGGCTATTGAACAATTGGATGCCCAGGCGCTAGGCGATCAACAGGCATGTGGCCGCCATTCCATCAAGGGATTGATGGAGGTTGCGCGGAAGCGAGGGCTCCGGGTTAGCACGGCAGATGTCAGAAATTCTGGGGATACAGCAGGTGCCAAGGATAAGGTGGTCGGATATGGCTCTTGGCTGTTTTCATACGCTTCGGAAAAAGTAAAAAGTAATGCGCCGCAAATCGTCAACAAAGAGAAACACTTTGGCGATACCAATCAGAAAATTCTGGATCAATATGGCGAGGCTCTCCTGGTGGTAGCCGCCAAGGCCATACAAAACAGTTTAAGAAAACAGGCTCCCCTGCGGATCAATCTGGCTTCATTTCCGAGAGAGCTTCAGGATCATGGCGCCTGCTTCGTCACTCTGAATAAAGACGGAAAACTGAGGGGATGTATCGGTTCAATCCAAGCATGGCGGCCCTTGGTGACGGATGTGGCAGAAAATTCCTGTAAGGCCGCTTTTCAGGATACGCGCTTTGCCAAACTTTCCGCGCAGGAACTGATAGAGAATGATATATCGATCCATATTTCCGTGCTTGGCCCGCAAACGCCCATCTCTTTTTCTAGCGAGGCGGATTTAATTTCGCAGGTAAGGCCGGGCATGGACGGCCTTGTACTCATTGAAGGCAAACATCGCGGTGTCTTCCTACCAATCGTCTGGAACTCATTGCCTGACGCACCCACATTTCTCCGCCAATTGAAACGAAAAGCTGGTTTATCCGAGGATTATTGGTCAGATGGCCTACAGGTCTTCCGCTACGTTACTCGCGGCATTTCCTCGGGGGCCCTACCCTCTGGGGTCAATCTCTGGCAGATAAATAGACAGGTAGAGTAACCTGTCAAACCAGTCTGGAATTATCGTATACTATGCGAACGGCGATGCAAAAGCACTGATCCAAGAATCCGGAGAAACGAAAGACGCCGCTCTACAGCAGCTTGACCTTATGATAAATATCCGATCACCCGAGCAAACCGCGCGTCTAATTTTGATGTCACGTGGGTCAACAGGGCCGTAATTTCTCATTGCCCAATTGGTCCATTATTGAACGGTTTCTTTTATCCGGGACTCGCGCACAGCGATATAGATACCGACCCCGATGAGAACGACGACCCCCACCCAAGATAAAGCATTAGGAAAGTCTCCAAAGACGTAATATCCGATGCCCGACGCGGCAAGGATCGTCACATAAAAAAAAGGCGTAACCACCACTGCCGGAGCGGCGACAAATGCATGCATCATCATGACCTGTCCCAAGGCGGCGAGCACCACCATGCCCACGAATGGCCAGATATCTGAAGGCGCGGGTATCACGAAGAAAGCCGGCGTTGCAACCGTCAGTCCTACCGCCCCTACTAGAGCCGTATAGACTACCGTTAGCAGGGGGGCATCCTGTTGAGCTAGCTTTCGCGAGGAAATCGAAAACAACGCAAACAAAAAGCCTGCAGAGAGCCCTGCCAGCGTCCCCATTCTAAGCTCCTGGAGGCCCGGCTGCACGATCAGGAGAACCCCACCAAAGCCGACAAGAACAGCGATCCAACGGCGGAACCCCACATGTTCATTCAACATAAAAGGCGACAGAATGGTGACGATAATTGGCGTAATAAAAATCAGCGCTGTTGCGTCAGCCAGGGGTATGTCGGTCACCGCCAAATAAAAGAGCCCAACTGCAGAGACTGCATAAATTCCCCGCATAAGTTGAGCCTTCGGTGACTTGGGCATCAAATTAGCCCAGCCATACTTGATCACTACGATGGGCAGAAAAATGATCAACATGGCGCTGTATTGTATCCAAATGATCTCTAGTACCGGATAAGTGAGGCCAAGATACTTTGCGAATCCGTCTTTCATCGAAAACAAGATAGATGCGCCACTCATAAGGAGAATGCCGCGGAACGGCGAACTTAATTCAAAGGCCAATCGAGTTCTCATCCAAAAATTTTCTAGTTAGGTAAACTATGCGGTGATCACATTAGATGACAAGCTGTTTACCTGTCCCCAGGTGCCGGCGCAAAATTCTTCTCAGAATTTCCATACAAAGATGGCTATTGCCTGCTTTCAGGACAAAGTCTTTGTCCCGGCTGCAAATTACATGGTAAATGCTCGCTCAGTGTTTCTCAGAAATAATACATTCGGGGAGGAGTAAAATGACGCTAAATATTCGCCGCATCGTGACGGGACACGACGAGGACGGCAACGCCATTATCTCGACGGACAATATTATGGATAATATCCACAAACTCCGGAGCGGGAATCCGCAAACACTCCTGTGGCAGACAGAGGACACCCCCGCCGCCGTGGACGGGGATNACGATCCTGCCTACCAGACCCTCGACATTGAGCCGCCCGAACGGGGCTCTGTATTTCGCATCTTGGAACTCCAACCACGGAAGGCACCNTACATGCACAGGACTGACACCATCGACTATGCAATCTGCATGTCCGGGGAATGCGTCATGATNCTAGACAATGATGTGGANGTTGAGATGAAGGCAGGAGACGTCATGGTCCAGCGAGCAACATGGCATGGCTGGGCCAACCGTTCCGACGAGCCCTGCCAGATCGCGTTTATTCTCATCGGCGGAAAAGAACCCACCAACCACCATCACCCGCTATAGGGCCAATCCATGAGTTTCTCTGTCACCAACGAAATGATGGCATTCGCCGTTGCCGTGGCAAGGGCGGCCGGCGACGTCATTATGGAAATCTACAACACGGATTTTGATGTTCACTCCAAGGACGACGGCTCTCCCGTGACAGAAGCAGACGAAAAGGGCGAAGCCCTCATCCGGGCTAGACTTAAAAATGCCTATCCAGACATCCCATTCATTGGCGAAGAGGCCTATTCCGCCGGCTATAAACCATTAGTCGACGGCGGTCTCTTCTGGCTTGTTGACGCGCTCGACGGCACCAAGGAATTCATTCACAAACGTGGCGAGTTCACGGTCAATATTGCGTTGATCGACGCAGGGGTGCCAGTTTTTGGCGTAGTCCACGCCCCCGCAAAAAAACGGACATTTTGGGGTGCGCACTCACACGGCGCCTTTGCCGCAGAGGGAAAGTCCGCGCCGCGTGGAATCACGACCCGAACACCCAATGCTGACGGGCTTGTTGTTGTCGCCAGCCGGTCCCACCGGTATGGAGAAGATGAATTCCTCAAACAATTTACAATAAAGGAAACGGTGACATCCGGTAGTTCGCTTAAATTCTGCCTGGTCGCAGCCGGCGAGGCTGATATGTACCCAAGGATGGGCCCGACGTCTGAATGGGATACCGCGGCAGGTCATGCGGTGCTACTGGCAGCTGGCGGACAAATGACCCAAATCGACGGTAGTCCCTTTGTCTATGGCAAGGATGATATCTTGAACCCGCATTTCATCGCCCAGGGACAACCGGACTAGCAACCATGGGCGAGAGCGACCGTAAACAGAAAATTGTCCAAGGTGCGAATGGCATCAGAACTGCGGCTAAAGCACTCAGGTCCGGTGCCCTTGCAGCTTTCCCGACCGAGACCGTTTATGGACTCGGAGCAGATGCCACCAACGACACTGCCGTCGCCAAAATATATGAGGCCAAGGGCCGCCCCCTGTTCAACCCTCTGATTGTCCATGCAGCAGATAAGGAGGCACTAAAATCCCTTGTCAGTTGGAGCCCCCATGCCGATATCCTCGCCGACGCCTTTTGGCCTGGCCCACTGACACTTGTCCTCCCGAGGAACAAAGACTGCCCGGTATCACTCCTCGCCAGCGCCGGGCTAGATACGCTGGCCGTCAGAGTCCCCTCTCTCAACCTCGCGCGATCACTGTTAGAGGCGTGCGGATGCCCGGTGGCAGCGCCGAGTGCCAATAAATCTGGCCATGTCAGTCCCACAACAGCCGATCATGTGGCAGGAGAGTTCGGCGCGGAACTGTCCGTCATCTTGGATGGCGGGCCGTGCCAGATCGGGTTGGAGTCGACCGTCATCGATCTAACCACAGATCAGCCGGTTCTTTTGCGCCCGGGTGGCGTCAGCCAAGAAAGGCTTGAAAACACCGTTGGAGAGGTGGGCGTGGCAACATCTGAGACACCCCTGAAATCACCGGGCATGCTGGAGCGGCATTACGCCCCCGCAACGCCCCTCCGCCTTGAGGCTAGATCGGCAGAAGCAGGCGAAATCCTGCTCGGTTTTGGGCCAGAGGCACCCAGCGGCACGCTCAACCTCAGTGTTGACGGCGACCTTCTAGAAGCCGCTGCCAACTTATTTGCGATGCTGCGGGACTTAGAGCAGGCCGGCCCTGCTGGCATCGCAGTCATGCCCATTCCCAAAATGGGACTGGGTGCTGCAATCAACGACCGCCTGCGCCGGGCCNCCACTTCGGCATAGCACTTTNGCNTTTNAGGGTATAAAAATAGNCAATGTCNAATCTGCCAGAAAANTTTATGGACGCGCTTTGGACGACCCTGCCCAAAAATGCGATCCTCACGCAGCCCGAAGATCTCGCGCCTTATCTCAAAGAAGAACGCGGGTTGATGGAAAGTGACTGCGAGGTGGTTCTCCGCCCGGCCAACACGGAAGACATCGCCAAAGCCGTCGCAGTATGTGCCGAGCATGGGGTCAGCATTGTCCCTCTCGGTGGGAATACGGGACTTGTCGGCGGTGGCGTTGCCAGCGGCGGGATCATTCTCAGCCTCGAACGGCTCAATAAAATTATTGGTGTCGATGCTCTCAACCACACCATGACTGTGGAAGCGGGATGCGTGCTCGCCAATATTCAAACAGCGGCCCAAGATGCCGGCTGTCTGTTCCCGCTGAGCCTTGGCGCCGAAGGCAGCTGCCAAATCGGTGGTAACCTTGCGACCAACGCCGGGGGCGTGAACGTGTTACGTTATGGGAATACCCGTGAGTTGGTGCTGGGGATTGAAGCCGTTCTGCCGGACGGCCGCATCTATGACGGCCTCAATGCGCTTCGGAAAGACAACACGGGCTACGATCTCAAACAATTGTTTATCGGCGCAGAAGGCACTCTCGGGATCATCACCAAGGCCGTTCTAAAACTATATCCAGCGCCCCGCTCGAGTGTCACGGTCATGGCAGCCCTCCCGCGTTTGGATGGCGTCCTCACACTTTTTGATCGGGTCCGGGCAGCATGCGGCGACCGGCTGACCGCCTTCGAATTGGTCCCGCGTTTTGGGCTCGAACTTGGCATTGCGCATGTTCCTGGCGTGGACGATCCCTTTGCGGATAGCCATCCTCATTACACGCTGATAGAATTGACCTCTCCTCGGGAGGGGGATGACCTTCGAAGTGACATTGAAACGGTTCTCGAACACTCCCTGGAAGGCGGGATCATAACTGACGCCGTCATCGCGGAGAGTGAAGCGCAGGTACACCAGCTTTGGAGAATCCGGGAAGAATTGCCCTCAGCGCAGTCGCGCGAAGGCGGCAGCATTAAACACGATGTGTCGGTCCCGGTTTCAGCGGCAATCGAATTCATTGAAAAAGCGTCTCAAGCAGTTGAATCTGAAATCCCCGGTATCCGCGTGTGCGCGTTTGGCCATATTGGCGACGGCAACATCCACTACAATCTGACGCAGCCCCGAGGAATGGACAAACGGGCGTTTCTTGATAACTGGGAATATCTGAACCGCATCGTTCACGATATCGTCGTCGATATGAACGGCAGCATCAGCGCGGAACACGGCATTGGCCTTTTGAAAAAAAAGGAACTGAATTACTATGCCCCTTCCGTCAAACTCGATGTTTTGCGCCAGATTAAGAGGGCAATCGATCCAAACAACATCATGAACCCGGGAAAAATAATTGATGGCGGGTGAGAAAAAAAGCTGGGCCCATAGCGCCCGGCTAGTTTAATAGGGGGTCACACGTCAATTGGGAGATCTAAGATTAAGAGGAGAGTGTATCCCGTTTACAAGCTGTCACTTGGTCGGAGGGCGGCTGAAGCATCCCAATACCAAAATGCGATCAGTAGGATGATACCCAGGGCCGGTAACAGAATTATATCATCACTGGCATTTTGTGCGCCAATTTGTAAGCACTTTGACATTATTGTTAAGTGATTAAAAAAAAGGGATTAATCACATGGAAACCTACGCAGCGCCGGTCACTGACCTTCAGTTTGTCATCGAAAATCTGCTCGGTTATGACAATATTTCGGGGCTAGAGCCGTTTGGCGATGTGACACCGGAGCTTGGTGGCGCAATACTGAAAGAAGCGGCCAAATTCTCAGATGAAATTTTAGCCCCCCTGAACCGGGTGGGTGACCAGCAAGGTTGTGTCCTTGAAAATGGTGTTGTCCGAACACCCGAGGGATTTCCCGATGCCTACAGGCAGATGATCGATGCCGGCTGGATCAGCATGGCCGCGCCCGAGGAATATGGCGGCCAAAACCTCCCCACTGTTTTCGCCATTGCCGCCTTTGAAATGTGGTCAGCAGCAAATACTGCGTTTGGGCTTGTTCCCGTGCTCAGCCAATCGGCGATTGATCTCATGCTGGAACACGCCGATCCGGGTCTAAAACAAACCTATCTGCATAAAATGGTGTCCGGTGAATGGACCACGACAATGAACCTGACAGAACCGCAAGCTGGCTCAGACCTCAGTCTTCTGCGCACCAAGGCAGTGAAAGAGGACGATCACTACCGTATAAGCGGGCAGAAAATTTACATTAGCGGCGGGGACCATGACCTTAGTGATAATATTGTCCATCTGGTTCTTGCGAGACTGCCTGATGCTCCCCCTGGTAATCGCGGCATCTCTCTTTTTCTGGTGCCCAAATACTTAGTGAGGGAGAATGGCGAATTGGGCAACAGAAATGATCTAAGGCCCCTATCCCTGGAGACCAAGCTTGGCATACATGGTAACCCCACCTGCGTAATGTCCTATGGCGATAATGGAGGTGCGGTTGGATACCTCATCGGCGGCGAGAACCAGGGACTTGCTGGCATGTTCACAATGATGAATTTGGCTCGCCTTATGGTCGGTCTGCAAGGGGTCGCCATCACCGAGCGCGCCTATCAACAAGCGCTGTCCTATGCCAAGGACCGCTTACAGGGCAGCCGATCAAACGGCACCGATGCACCCTCTCTTGCCCCCATCATTCATCATCCCGACGTCAAACGCATGCTGCTGGACATGAAATGCATCGCCGAGGCAGGGCGGTGCCTAACACTTTATGCCGCTTATTGCATCGATCTCTCCAAGCGCCACGCGGATGCCGCGACACGGCAAAAGTTTTCTGACCGCCTCTCGCTTCTGACCCCCGTGATAAAGGCGTGGATCACAGACCGGGCCATTGACTGTGCATCCACGGGTATTCAGGTCCATGGGGGCCTCGGCTACATCGAAGACACCGGTGCCGCCCAGCATTTTAGGGATGCCCGGATCATGGCAATTTACGAGGGGACAAACGGGATACAGGCAAATGATCTGATCGGCCGGAAGATTGTTCGAGAATATGGAACATCCATGTTGGGGCTCATCAGCGAAATGAAAGAGGATCTGGCTGGCGCAAAGGCAGCGGACGGAGAGGCCCTCGCAGCCATCCTGAGTGCAACACGGCAATCCGTTGATGATCTTGATTCCGCAGTCGACTGGATTCTTGGCTCGGCGTCGGATGATCCTGACGGGGTCTCTGCCGGCGCCGCCGCCTTCCTAAAACTCAGCGGTGACGCGATATGCGGATGGTTAGTCGCAAAATGTGCCATTGCGACCCAAAACCTTCTGGATCAAGGAGAGAATAAAAGTGAGCCTTTGAAAGGCCGAATACTATCAGCCCGTCATTTTGCCGAGACGTTCCTGCCGCAGACGAAGGCCGCCCTTTCCACGCTTAGAAGTGGTCAACCGGCCATCACTGAAATGTCCGAAGCGATGTTTGGGTAATGACAAATTCCATGCGTTTCACGTACACTACCCCACGATTTCACAATGAGTCCGGGTAATTTTTTTTGCACGAAAGCAACCGCCTGGGGTATATCTCGGCACCATGAGTCAAACGACCCGATACATTTCGCGCCAGCTAATTATGTCCAGTTTACTGATCACGTTTGTGATGACGGGGGTCATATGGCTTTTTGTCGGCGTGCGCGCTGTTGAGTCCATCGTAAACCAAGGTTTATCGGTTAAATTGTTTCTTCTTATAACCTCCTTGCAGCTCCCCAATTTTCTAACACACATATTGCCGATATCGCTTTTTATCGCCGTGTTATTTGTTTATACCCGTCTCAATTCGGACCGGGAAATTGTTGTCATGCGTGCCGCCGGTCAGAGCCCAATGGCCCTGGCAAAACCGGTTATTTTTCTTAGCCTCTTTGTGATGCTGTTGGTTTACACTCTAACCCTTTGGGCCACCCCGACATCATACAAAACATTTCGTAACCTGCAGTGGGATATTCGTTATAGCCTGGCCCATATCGTGTTAAAAGAAGGCGTTTTTAACATCTTTTCAGACAGCATCACGGTTTATCTGCGCGAAAGGTCCAGCCGCAACGAATTGAAGGGACTGTTGGTTCATGACTCTCGCGATAAAGACCGCCCTGTCACCTATCATGCGGAAAGTGGAACCCTGGTTGAAGCTGTCAACGGCGCAAAGGTCATCCTTCTCCGTGGAAACAGTATATTTATTGATAAGAAAAATCCGCAATTGGGGCGGGTTGTCTTTTTTGACCGTCATACCCTCGATCTTACGAATTTAGTCAATAAACCGACAATCCGTTTTCGGGAAGCACGCGAGCGGGGTGTCGCTGAACTATTAACACTCAAAAAAAGTGACGTGGGGAACCCGAACGATTTTGGGAAATTTGTCGTGGAAGGCCATCAGAGGCTGGCCATGCCGCTAACCGTGTTGAGCTTTGCATTAATTGGCTTGGTCACGCTTCTGCGCGGGGATTTATCGCGCAGGGGACAGCTGAAACGGATACTTGCAGCTGTCGGAATTTTTATTGTCCTGATGTCGATTAATCTGGGACTGATCAACTTAAGTGTGAAAAATTTGAGTCTGGTTCCGGTAATTTATATCGCCAATGCACTTCCGATTGTACTGGCCCTAATGTTATTGACGTTTCCGGGGCGCATAGGCAGTAAAGCAAACCGGTTGAAAACGGCCGTTGTATCAACCCGGCCCTAGGTCACATCCGTCATGTCGACCATATTTTCATACTACATCAGCCGTCACTTTTTGATCAGCTTCCTGACGGTTTTTGGTATTTTTTTGGGCCTTATCTTCTTATTTGACGTGATCGAGCTATTGCGCAGGGCGTCCGGCCATGACGACATTGGACTGCCGACTGTCCTGCAAATGGGCTTCTTAAAACTACCGTTTTTAGGGCAACAGGCCTTTCCCTTTGCCGTTCTGTTTGGCAGCATGGTCGCCTTCTGGAGGCTGACGCTAAACAGCGAATTGATCGTGGCCCGGGCAGCTGGAGTCTCTGCCTGGCAAATCCTCATTCCCGTCCTGGGTGTCTCCCTGATCCTGGGCCTTTTGCAAATCGGTGCCCTAAACCCCCTAGCATCCGCTTTTTTGGCAAAATTTGATCGGCTGAATGCGTCGTATTTCAAAGGGCAATCGAACCTCCTTGCCGTGTCCTCTACGGGTCTCTGGCTTCGCCAAGCCAACGCAGAAAATCAAAGCGTCATTCATGCAACCCGCCTCAACCGGTTGAATGACGCCATTCGCCTCAAAGACGTCACAATTTTCGTTTACGAAGGGGCGGATCAATACCGGCAGCGAATCAGTGCCGAAACGGCTGAACTTGAGGACGGGTTTTGGCACATGAAGAATGTCTGGATTCATGAACGAGAGAAGGAACTCCCAGAACAACGGTCAGAGTTCTGGCTGGAAACAGATATTACCCTGAACAACATCAATGATACGTTTGCAGCCCCTGAAACACTCTCTTTTTGGGACCTGCCGAGTTTTATTGAAAACCTCGAAAAAGCCGGTTTTTCCGCTCTACGCCACCGCCTTTACTGGCATTCGCTCTTGGCGGCGCCTCTACTTCTATGCGCCATGGTGCTGATTGCCGCAACCTTCACTTTAAAACAGTCCCAAAGGTCCAGCACCAGCTATCTTGTCGTCGGGGGTATTATGTCGGGATTTCTGTTGTTTTTCTTCTCCGACGTTGTGTCCGCCCTTGGCCTTCGCGAGAGTATCCCCGTGGTTCTGGCGGCTTGGACACCGTCCGGAGTCAGCGCTCTATTGGGGCTTGCAATGGTGTTCCATCTCGAAGATGGTTAGAATCAATGAGCAGTTTTTTATATAAGTTATTGGGAATTATCATACTTTTGGCGCTGGCCATGCCCGTGGCTGCCCAAATTCGTCCCGCTGCTGAGCTGCCGCTCCTGTTTTCGGCCGATGAAGTCACCCGAGACAGGGACTTGGGCATCATAAAAGCCGTCGGCAGTGTTGAGATTTCCCAAGGTGACCGGGTACTTCTAGCCGATAACGTGTCCTACAGCCAAAAAGATAACATCGTCACGGCGTCCGGAAATATCAGCCTGCTCGAACCGAGTGGAGAAGTGCTGTTCGCCAATTTTATGGAACTCAGCGGAGACCTCAAAGACGGTATTATCAGTGGCCTCCGGGTCCGGCTCTCCGACAATGCGCGGATTGCCGCAGCCGGTGCACGTCGCTCCGCCGGCAATCGAACGGAAATGCGCAATGCAGTCTATTCGCCCTGTGAGTCCTGCACTGTTGAACCGGGCGGAGAGCCCTTTTGGCAACTCAAAGCCCGCAAAGTTGTCCACGATCAAAAAGAAAAAGTTATCGAATATTCGGACGCCTTTCTGGAAATAGCTGGTGTGCCGGTTGCCTACACACCTTACTTCTCCCATCCTGACCCAACGGTAAAGAGGAAAACGGGTTTCCTCGTTCCTAGTGCCGGCGGATCGACAGCTTTGGGCACAACCCTGACCACGCCGTTCTTCTGGAATATCGCACCGGACCGGGACATCACATTCATCCCGACAATTACCTCGAAGGAAGGACTGCATCTCGCCGGAGAGTTGCGAAACCTTACCGTCACGAGCAGAGCGGATGTGAAGGGCAGCCTAACATATGACTCGAATGATGACATCCGGGGTCATATTGACACAGTTTACCGGAGGGACATCGACGATACGTGGCGGGGTGGATTTGATTTAAAGCGGACCTCAGACGATACATACCAAAGGCGGTACGGCATTACATCTCCCAAGACCATGACGAGCAGGGCTTTTGCGGAGGCGTTCCGCGGAAGAGACTACTTGGCGATAGACTCTTATTTATTCCAAGGTCTGCAAGAAACCGACTCGGCGGGCAAAACGCCAATTATTCTTCCAATGGTTGATTTTAACCATGTCAGTAACCCCGGGCGCTTTGGCGCCACCACATCCTTTGATGTGAACGCCCTTGCACTTACTAGGACCGAGGGCCATGACACAAAGAGGTTATCCATGGCCGGTGGCTGGCATCTTCCTCGGATCGGCCACTTCGGGGAAGTTATGGATTTCAACGTGTCTCTTCGCGGGGACATGTACCATACCACCAATCTGCCAATTGACGGGCAGGATGGAACAGACAGCGGTATTACCGGGCGCATTCACCCGGAAGCTACGGTAAATTGGCGTTTTCCCGTTGCCCGAACAGATGGCCGAATTACGCAGACACTGGAGCCCGTTGCCTCCGTCACGATCAGCCCAAACGGAGGCAATCCCAGTTCTATCCCAAATGACGACAGCATAGACCTCGAACTCGATGACACAAATCTTTTAAGTTCCTCAAGATTTACCGGTCTCGATCGGGTCGAGGGCGGTCCAAGGTTCAGCTATGGCGTAAAATGGGTTGCGACTGGAAGATCCGGCGGCACCAGCTCATTTTTTGTTGGCCAAAGTTTCCGGGTTCGGGATGATGATACTTTTGGTGAAGGGTCTGGGCTCGAGGATAATTTTTCGGATATTGTGAGCAGAGTTAACCTATCCCCGGGCAAATTTATAGATTTCGCTTACCGGACCCGGCTTGACAAGGAGGACCTCTCCCCGAGACGAAACGAAATATCTCTTGCGGCCGGGCCACCTGCTCTTCGTGCTAAAACCGACTACGTATTTTTTGAACGCCAGCAGGACTCGGAATTTGGCGGGCGCGAGGAGATCTCCGGAAGTTTGGAAGGGAAAATCAACAAATATTGGAAAAGTAGTTTTTCTGGGCGCTATAATCTCGTAAATTCCGGAGTTCTCCGTAATATTGCCTTTAACCTGACATATGAGTGCGAATGCTTCACGTTTAGCACAACAGTTCGGAGAGAATTCTTTGAAGACCGGGACGTAGAACCGAATGACTCGATTTTATTTAGCCTATCTTTTAAAACGCTAGGTGATGTTCAAACCGGCATCACTAGAACCGGTTCATGAGTTCACTTTATTGAACGTTTCGAGATGGGTGTATCTCCACAATGCCCCAATGGGTTCTTAAGTTTAATAACATCTCGCTAGGAAAAATATTCATTTTCCTCCTTTTGCCGACTCTATTGCCGGTGGCCTCGGCATGGGGTCAGGGACCCCAGGGTATAGCGGCAATCGTGAATGACGATATAATCTCGCGCTTTGATTTGAATTCGCGCATTCGATTTGTCATTTTCTCTTCGGGTTTGCCCAACAATCAAGAGAGCTATCAGCGGCTGAGGAGACAGGTTTTAACCGGCTTGATCAACGAACGCCTCAAGCTTCAAGAGGCCAAGCAGAGAAAAATCAAAATAACCCGGCAGCAAATAGGTGCCGCTATTGAAGGCGTCGAAAAACGTAATAAGTTGCCCAAAGGTGGCCTGATCCGTCAATTCAGGCAAAATAAAATCGACATATTTTCTTATGAGAGACAACTTGAATCGGAACTCGCCTGGAGCCAAATTATCCGGCGTGAGGCATCAAAATCGGGTCTGATCGATCCGAAGAGCATCGATCAACAGATCAGTTTAATACAGGAAAATAAGGGAAAACCGGAATATTTAGTCGCTGAAATTTATATTCCCTTTAATGCGGCCGGCACTGCCAACGAGGTGAAAAAGCTTGCTGAGCGCATGAAAACTCAAATCCGTCAGGGCGCGCGCTTTGCCAATTTTGCCAGATCATTTTCGCAGAGTGCCTCCGCCGCTCGGGGCGGCAATCTGGGATGGGTCCGTGAAGACCAGCTGGATCCGGCATTGGCCGATGTGGTCCAAAATCTAGAGCGTGGGGAACTATCAGCTCCCGCCAAAGGTGCAGACGGCTATTATCTCTTACAATTACAGAACAAACGGATTGCCAGGGGTCTCCCCAAAGGAGATGCGATCGTTAGCCTCCAACAGATCTTTTTACCCCTCGGGCGAGACGCGAAAGTCGCTGCTGTTCAAAACAAGTTGAAACTCGCGCGCTCTGCGGCGGCGGCGGCACAAAATTGCCAGGATATGGAAATTTTGGGAAATGAAATTGGGGCCACCAGTTCGGGTCGAATTTCAGATGTAAGGTTATCTTCCATTGCGCCTAACCTCAGAAAGCTGACCCAGAAACTTGAGAT
>NHHQ01000075.1 GCA_002170915.1 Rhodospirillaceae bacterium TMED167
ATTGGGAAAACCTCGAGACGACTGACGAAATATACAGCTCTCAAAAGTCTTTTAAGGGGACCTAGCGCCCCCGCCTATAAGTGAGCTAATTATTGAGAGGAGTGAGTTATGCGTTATGCAATTATGATTTTAGCATTGGTTGGCGTGCTGGCTTTGCCGAGACCAGCCGCAGCTCTTGACGGTAATGAATTGCTAGATCGCTGTACACATGAGGATGAAGCAGTTGAGCTATGGTGCATGGGTTACGCCAGCGGCTGGCATGGACGGAACGCAATTCGTGCAAAGGGTGATTCAAATCCTATCTGTTTCCCAGAAGCGCGAGCTAGCCAATTTAAGGATGTGCTAGTTAAATACTTAAAAAACCATCCCGAGACACGCCATCAACACGCCGTACTCTTAACATTCAAAGCCTTCAAAGAAGCCTTCCCCTGCCCGAAGAACTAACGCCCCCGCTTGTAGGTCAGAAACTCCGTCGCTAAACCTCCATCAGTTAACAATCAAAGATGGAGGGCGAAATGCCGTTACAAGAAATCTCGCACATTGCCGAAATGGTGGTTAACATAGCCGTAGTTATTTCAATAATTTTTGTAGCAATCGAGCTGAGGCAGAACACCTATGTTACTCGCAAATCAATGGGGGCCGAACGGCAGCAGCGCTTTAACTGGATTATGGAGCTGATCGCTACCAACGAAGAATTTCGGGATTTTTACCACAGGCTCGAATTTGAAGAGGCTTTTGACGAACTGGATCAAAAAGAACGCCATCGTGCGGTGGCGATAGGTCTCAGGGTCACACGCCCAATGTTGGATGAGCTGGTTGCATATCATGATGGTCAAATTTCATCCGATGAGTTTTTCTCACTTGAGACCAATATCCGGCGGGCTAAAAACCGCCCGTGGATAAATGCTGCTTATGAACATTCAAAAGCGGAGTATTCAAAGAAAGTGCAAACGCACTGGGAAAAAATTGAGACGGTAGATGGTCATCGTCCCCGCTTGTAGCTCAAAAAACCAGCCGCTAAACCTCCATCACTTAACAATCAACGATGGAGGGCGAAATGCCATTACAAGAAATGTATTACATTGCTGAAATGGTGGTCGGCGTAGCCGTCATAATTTCAATAATTTTTGTCGCAATCGAGCTGCGGCAAAATACTTACATGTTACGAAAATCTCAATCAGATCAGCGACGACTCCATTTTAACTGGGTCTACGAGACTAACTGCACTGATCCAGAATTTAGGGCTTGGCACCGCCGCCTGGATGAGGACTGGGATAACTATAACGAAGATGAGCGGTATCGAGGCCTTCAACTTGGTATACGAACCTTGCGTTTGTATTTAGAAGAGGTGACGGATTATTTCGACGGACAACTATCAAAGTCTGAATATCGGGTACTTCAGCAAACCATGATAATGGCCGCAAAGAAACCGAACATTCAGTTGGCGTATAGCGTGATAAAACACGCGTACTCGGAAAAAGTTCAAAAATGGTTCGAGGGCTTCGATAGCACCGTGGAGCCTATGTTTGCTAAAGCCCTAAAACAGGAGGCCTAGCGCCCCCGCTTGTTCGCTAAAAACCAAGTCGCTAAACCTCCATCAGTTAACACTCAACGATGGAGGACAAAATGCCGTTACAAGAAATTTATTACATTGCCGAGATGGTGGTGGGATTGGCCGTGATCATATCCATAGTGTTTGTCGCGATTGAGCTTCGTCAGAACACTCGCATGATGAGAAAATCAACAGCCGATCAGCGCCGGCAACATTTTAATTGGGTTTACGAGACCACCGTTACGGATAATGACGTCAGAGCCTTTCAACTGAGGATTGATAGTGATTGGGACCAACTTAATGAAAACGAGAGGTATCGTGCTTGGGCATTAGGCATGCGGACAATACGCTCGCTACTGGACGAGTTAGCAGCTTATTTTGATGGGCAATTATCGGTCGATGAGTGGAACGTATTGAGTTTTAATCTCGAGTTTTTGGCTAGTCGCCCAAATGTTCAGTTAGCTTATGACTTCGTGAAGACATCCTATTCAGAACGAGTACAAAAATATTGGGAGGCTCTAGATAACTCTCCCAAGGCAATAATCACTAAGTCAGTTCAGGCGAGTTAGTGAGGATTTTCTGAGAGTGTACGACATTAATGAGTTGATGGTTAAAAAAGGGGGCCAAAAATGGCTACGACTAGAAAAAAGGCAGCGGACGAACCGGCGACCATAACGGTCGCAGATAAGTTAAAAGGCATGGAAGTGTTCATGTCGGTGATCACGATCAGCATTCTCGTGCTGGCCGGAAGCGCGGCCTACGCTGCCTATAACACCGGCGATCAACTCGCTGTTAGCGCTAAAGGCTACTTCGCGTGGCAAACTAGAAATGGTGCTATTCGGCAATGCACTTTGTACAGTGCTAAAAACGATATTGGTTGCACCGCTTGGTGGTTGGCTAGTGATTCAGACTAACGCCCTCGCTTGTAGGTCAAAAACTCTGCGGCCTCTTGAGGCTCGGCAAAGACTGAAATAAAGCCCGTGGCGCTTACGGGGTCCGGATCGAACACTGCTGTGATGGTGTGGCCCAGATGTTGCGCCTCGAAGCCCTTAACCTCCTCGTACTCACCATGGCCCTTAAAACCCTTGGCTCGGCACATATGAACCACCCTGCCTTGCATTTCGGTGGTCATCATTCCCCAAGTATGCCGATGGCCTGCTATATATATGTCTGCAGACAGGCCTGATTTATTGTACCGGGCCTCCTTCACTTGGCCGTGCAGCGGATGCCACTGAGAGCCGCCAGGATGGTCGTGGCGCACGTCTAGGACCGCTCGCTTACCATTCGGCCAAAGCAGCTCCACCATGGCCTGCCAATTCTCGTAGATGTTACCTACGCCTCGGATGTACTCCAGAGGGTCTCCAGAGCCGCTCCAGGCGTCGTGGTTGCCCTTTATGATCAGCAGCGGATCGATGCTGGTAATGAACCAGTCAGCAAGTTGCCATGCCTGCTTGGTGGTCGCATTCGACTTGGCATATTCGGCCTGCAGACGACCGATCCAATTGTCCGTGTGATCGCCCAGGCTTACGCCCCGCATGCCGTCGGTCCTTTGACATATGGCCACGCAGCGCCTCAGCTCCGGCCAGTCGCATTGCGGACTATCGACATGCGGGTCGCCAAAAAACATCAGCCCCACCGGCTTGTTGCAGGAATGGCCACCCCCGACCCTAATATCGAACCTCCATTCCAGGTAATGGCAATAATGGAAGTTGAATCAATCGAGCGGTTTAAAGAAGTTATGGAGGCTTCAGGGAATGCAATTGATTCAGACATACCTAACTACACTGATGTGGAGCCTGTAATTCAAATAAGTAACAGCTTTTGGAAGTAACCGGATCAAGCTTAGCCAAGATCGTCCTTAGTCAACTCGACCTTGTGGCCCAATGCGTGGCGGATTTTCCAGCTTGGGTCCCTCGACTTAGGCCTAACTGCCTCGGAGTGTTTCGTCGACTTCGGCAATGTATTTCCCCTCGGTTCCAGCGCCCAGCGGAGTGTTGTAGTAGCATTTCCAATCGCGGGCCTGGCCTTCAAGGTCACCCCCATCAGGCAGAGCCTCAGGCGCTCGGTAATAGCAAAGCCTTTGCCTAGCGCCTGGCGTGTGCGCCTCACGGATGCTAAATCCAAGGACATGTCTGCAATATTATTCGGCCTGATAGCCCTCGGTTACGTTTGGTTAGCTGTTCAAGCTAACAATAAATTTGAGCTTCATTTGCGAAGGGCGAGGCTCAGTAAAAGTGTTATTGACCGTCCTAGTTGGTTATTTAAAGACGCGGTGTTCGTTGTGATGGTTGGCCCGCCACTTTTATGTTTTGCCGTATTCGCATTTACTTACTGACCATAACTGGGGTCACCCATCACGCCCGTCGCATGCATCAGCAAAGAAGCGGGGCCATTTTGTTAAGCTCATCACCCTAAGCCAGAAGCACTTGCCTACTGCCTTAGCCATCAGCAGCATGATGTAAACCGTAGGGAACATGTGATTAAACTCAGCGCGTCCCGCACGGTTGGTTCCCGTAGTCACCCAGCGAATGTCGTCGAAAAACTTATTGATCATCGTAAGTGCAACCTCATGATTAATTAAGCCATGCGGAAACCACATGTCTGCATTCGCTGAATAACGTGGTCCAAATTACAGCTCCAACCATATTCTCTTGTAGGCAATTGGAGACTTCAAATGAACGCAAAGACCACTTTAGATCGCCCCTTTTATGTAGCAGAAATGCTCGCGTCCGCAGACCAAATGATGGCTGATGTTGAGGTGTTAGACACGCCTGAGAAAACAAACGCGCTTCTCGGATATCTCTCACAACTCACTCATTACAGCTATGACGCCTGGATCGCCCGTAGTGGCGTAGCAGGCTCGGTGGAGTAGGCACCATGAATGCAATCACACGCAACGAAGCACCATTCTACGTAGACGACCTACTTGCAAAGATTTGTGTCAATAGTTCACCCGTTAACCAACCAATGGCGTCGAATACGTATATGCCGCAGGAAACAGAGGAACCCTCGAGTTGGTTTATGAAATTGACCGAGGCCAGCTATGCAGGATGGCGAAGAAACGGCTCGCAATCCTACGGCCTTTAGACACAGCAGTTTGGTCCGATAACATCGAACCCCGTTAGAGGGCCAAAAGGCTCCGTCAGCGCCTGAGTCGCGACGGCTGGCGGAGCCAGTTATGAGGCTTGCAGTATTTTCTACAGATAGTGCTCAAGCCGGTGCGACCTCGTCTCTCACCCAGGAGTGGGAGACTAGCCCCGTCAGTTTGCCATCAGGCTGGCGGGGCTATTTATTTGACGCGAAAGCCCGAGCATCATAACTTTTGATAGCACGCAATTAGGGTGACCAAGATGATGCACACCCGAAAGGACCAAATTATGCGAGCAATAATAGTCGGTGCGGGAATGGGAGGATTGTTTACGGCCTTAGCGTTGCGACAGTCCAATGCATTCTCCTCCATTGAGGTCTTCGAACAGACCAAAGAGCCGGCCACGGCAGGAGCGGGGCTGAATATTCCACCAAACGGGGCTCGGCTATGCCGTTGGTTAGGCATCGATCTCGATGGCGGTGATCCTAAAGGCCCCCATGGGGCCATCGACGGCGGCAGGGCGGCAATACTGGACTCGTCACGGCAGTTCAATGAGGACGGAAGTACATCTGAGAGGCTGTTCGATCATGAGACCTCTTTAGGCGATGGCGCCGGATTTCATCACATGCACCGACTGGATCTGTTGATGTGCCTCCACAAACGGGTGGCCATGTTCGGCCCCGATAGCGGAAAGCCTTGCCCAATTACTGTCCATATGGATAACAGGCTGACTGAATTTCAACAGACTGCAGAAGACGTAACAGCGACCTTCTCCAGCGGCTTGGTCGCGACAGGCGATGTGCTTATCGGGTCGGATGGTATCAACTCCGCCACACTAGAGTTGGCTTGGCCGGACCAGCGCCCCAGGCGCTGGACCGGGGTGATTTGTTTTCGCGGCCTCATTGCCCGGGATGACGTTGCCGTGCTCCGAAAGGCCGATGGCCGCCCTCTGGACAACAATCCCATAGACTCCTTCAGTATGGACCGTCATAAAACCGAACGGAGTGCGGTGACCTCCTACTGGGTCCGCAGCGGCGAACTGCTGAACGTTTGGATCGCTCACTATGAGCCCGACTCAAAAGAGTTTAAGCAAGAAGAAGGGGACTGGTTTCCGGTCAGTCAACAGGAAGTAGCTGATCAGGTCCGTGAAGCCTTTGCCGAAAGCCCTAATCGGGATGACTTGATCGCGTTGGCGGGTGCCATCGATCGTCCAACCAAATGGGGCCTTTATGATCGGGATGCGCTTGACACTTGGGTGCAGGGTCGCGTCTGCCTTTTAGGCGATGCAGCACATCCGATGCTACCTACTTTTGGTCAGGGTGCGGCGCAATCCTTCGAGGACGGCGCTGCACTTTCCAGCGCATTCGAACGACACGGTGAGGACGTAGGTTCGGCTTTACTACATTACGAACGTGTCCGGCACTACCGCGCCACCCGTTTTCAATTGAGCTCCAAATTCGCCTTCGATCATTTGCGGGCCAGAGATACCTTAGAGCAGAAAGCGCTGCTCGAAGGGCTCAACGAGCGGGTGAGTCCCGCCTTTGCCCATGACAAACGGGGTGGAGAGAGTGATGACTGGATCTACGCCTATAACGCTAGGGAAATCGGCACCGAGTTGCCGTCCAAGAAATGGGGGCCTTGGGACTACCGAGAAACCAATAAGGAGGAATTCACGGCGGCCAGGCAAAGGCTTTGGAAGCCGGCGAGCCCAGCCGACGGAACACGCAGCGTTACCGCTGAAGAAGTCGCGCAGCACAACACCAAAGAGGACTGTTGGGTCATCATTTTAGGGAAAGTTTACAACATTACAGAGTGGGCGCCCCATCACCCCGGTGGCGCTGGTGTAGCCCGTATGTACGCCGGCAAGGATGCGACTGCAGAATTTGGTGATTACCACAGTAAAGCGGCTGTCGCCCATATGGCCCATTTCTGCATAGGAGACCTTCAGCCACCCGCCCGAAAACAGACGCGCTGAGTAACAGCCTTTCAAATTATTAAGGGAGGGAAGGCTATAGCGGACAAGCCAAACATTTTATTGATTACATCGGACCAACACCGATGGGATTGTTACGGGTTTGAAGGCAGGAATATCAAAACGCCGCATCTGGACAGTCTGGCGGCGAACGGTACCCGGTTTTCAAACGCGATAACACCGAACCTGGTCTGCCAGCCGGCCCGTGCATCCATTTTGACCGGCATGCTGCCGCTCACTCATGGCGTTTATGACAATCATGTCAGTCTGGATCCGGCTGTGGGAGAGGCTGGCTGGGCACGGGGCCTCGCCAATGCCGGGTATAACAGCGCGTTCATTGGCAAACCTCATTTTGGTGTGAACCCAAACAACACACCCTACGGTGCACCGGAGTCGCGGTCTGACTCGGCTGCGTTTCCCGATGACTGGGCGGGCCCCTACATGGGATTTGATCTAGCGAAGATTATGATCCTCGGTCATTGGCATGATCTGCTGCCGTGCGAGGAGCCGCCCCGCGGCCAGACCTTTGAACGTTGGTTCTGGGGACACGGGAAACCCGGAGAGGCGTGGCGGCTCTGGGCGGAAGATGCCGGACCGACGCCAGAAGCCGCGCAGACCTGGTTCTCCAAATTGCCAGCGGAATGGCACTCCACCACATGGGTGACGGAATGCACGTTGGATTTTCTGGGTCAGCACGCGGATGAGGCTGAGCCGTTTTGCGCCTGGGTCTCTTACCCAGATCCGCACCACCCTTTTGATTGCCCCGAGCCGTGGAGTCGGCTGCACCATGAGGATGACGTGGACATCTCTCGGACCCATGAACGGGATTTGGACAAGCGCCCCTGGTGGCACCGGGCCGCCCTGGAAAACACCCCCCAGGCCAAGCACGAGTATGAGCGGATCCTCCGCCAGGAATATTCCCGCATTGCACCGCAGACCGACCGCCAACTGGCCCAGATGACGGCCAACTATTATGGCCAGATCGCTTTTATCGACCATGGTGTCGGGCAAATTCTTCAAAAGCTGGAAGAGACCGGTCTCGCCGATAACACCTACGTTGTTTTCACGAGCGACCATGGGGACTTCATGGGTGATCACGGCTTGTATCTGAAGGGGCCAACACCATATGACGGTGCCCTCAAGTTGGGCATGATCGTAAAGGGGCCGGGTGTGCCAGCTGACCGGGTGGTGGCGGAGCCTGTCTCCAGTGTTGATTTCGCAGCAACATTCTATGATTGGGCAAGCCAGGAAACACCTGACAATATTCAGAGTGAGTCTCTCGCTGGAATGCTGGCCGGCCATGAAGAAGCGCGCCATGTGGCCTATAGCGAATGGCACCAGCAGTCGAGCCGGACGGGCGTGGAACTCAACCTCCGCACGGTGCGCACGAAGACGGCCAAATTGACCCTGGAGCTCATCTCAGGGGAGGGGGAGCTCTATAATCTGTTAGATGACCCGGATGAGATGGTGAACCGGTTCAATGATCCCGGCGCGGCGGCACTAAAAAAGGAACTCACCGACATGATCCGCGCCCGCCCGGGTTCGATCATGGAGGAGATGCCGGAACACGAGGCCTAGGCCGTCGAATGACGGCGTTCCTCTCTCGACTTCTGCAGTCCTCTACGCTCCATTGAATACCAAATTGTCGTTGACTTTCCGGCGCATCATTTTGGTAAATAGGACTTCGTGCCACTCCCCATTGTCGAGGTACACGTCTGATCTGAATGCTGCCACCGTCCAGGCGCAGACATTGTGTTTAACGTCCCGCGTGACGCTGGGTTGGACATACATGGGCAGTTCAAAAATGACTTTCTCCGCCAGGAAGCGTTTGGTGATTTTTGTGATTAATTTTCCCCGGATAATCTCTGCAAAAAGCGGCTCAATCTCATTTTGCTCGCAGGCATACGCCGTAAACAGATCGCCCTCCGACGTACTAATGCCGGCGTTGTGGACGGCGCAAAGTCGCTGCCGTGGGACCTGCTTTGGAAAAAGGTCGGGTATGGTTGTCGCCACCTTGGTCATGTCAATATACTCGTCGGCGGGCTCCAGGACATCTGACTGGTAACCAGGCGGCAGCGCCCAATCGATTATAATGGTGATGCCGATGCCAGTGCCAGTGCCAGTGCTTCTCGGTTTGACTGACCGAGTGGGGAGGGGGATATCTGTAACGGTCGTCTCCTGAGACTTGGCTTAACCTCTAGAGATCATTGCTCAACAAATTTGGTTTTGTGGACAACTAAACTGAAAGAGCAGTAGGCTTCGAACAGTAACCAGGGAAGGCTCTGTGAACGAAATTAAGAAACAACAGGGATCTGATGAAGATTTCGATATTCAGGAGCGCCTGGCGTTTCGGATCACGACACTGTCGACAATCATTTCAAATGGGGCGGGGCGGACGTATCTTGATAAGTGCGGTGTAACCAAGACCGAGTGGCGCGTGATGTTGATGTCCATCGGCCCATGCAGTGCGCGACGTATTTGTGATGTTACAAAAATGGACAAGGGCAATGTCAGCCGGGCCGTGAAACGCTTGTTGGCCGATGGTCGGCTTGGGGAAAAGCCTGATCCCAATGATGGGCGGTCCGCCATTCTCCGCATCACCCCGAAGGGGCGATTGATCTACAAAAAGGTTAAAGCGTTCTCCGATATACGAGAAGCCGCTCTTTCCAAGGCGTTTGCGGCGGAGGAGCGTCGGGTTTATTGTGCGCTCTCTGGCAAACTTCAGGCGGTCGGCGAAAAACTGCTTTTAGACCTGGACCGGGAGGACGGGGAACCCTGATGGCTGACCCCAACACCGATATCGTCAACCCGGATCATGTGGCCGATGTGTGGCCGGCGGCCGCACCGGCTGAAGATCCGGTGCTCTATGGCCAAGCAAAGCTCTCGCCGGAAGGGGCGTTCGAGGTTCGCAGTTATCAGACCTTCACCCTCACGTACACGGTCGGCCGCTTCGGTCTCGATGACAATGGCAGTATCCGTGTGGTGTTCCGGTTTTTTGGTGATTGGGGCGGGCTCCAGACATCCGAACCAACAGCACCCAACTATGTGACCGCGACGACCAGCCTCGGAACACAGCCTCGGCTGGAGTATAATGGCCTCGGCCATAGCCGGCCTTGGATCAAATCTCTAACTGCGCGCGTTTCTGGCGGCTACCTCTCCGAAGGCGATACCATCACAATTACGTTCGGGGACACCTCCGGCGGCTCACCCGGCTTCAAGATGCAGACCATGGTGGAGAGCGCCTTTCAATTTAAAGTGTTGGCGGATCCCTGTGCCGTGATGCACTGGGTTCCCATCCTGGACCAACCTGCTGTCGCAATCGTGCCCGGACCACCCCGGCATTGGAAGGCCGTCATGTCCACGCTCCGGCGACCAGGGGAGCCCTTCCAACTAGGCGTGAAGATGGAAGACGACTGGGGCAACCCGTCGGATCGGGTTGAGGCGATATTACGGTTGGAGTCGAGCCTGCCTGTCAACGGCTTGCCGAATACCGTCGACTTTGTCGCCGGCGAGAAAGCCCTCCAAATTGAAAACCTTACCGTGACAGAGGAAGGGGTGCTCACCATTACCGTACTGGAGGATGCAACGGGAAAGCGCCTCTGCGAGGCCGGCCCGTTGATTGTTCAGGATAGTGCCCATGGCGGATACTGGGGGGACCTTCACGGTCAGAGCGGGGAGTCCATCGGCATTACGAATGCGCGGGAATATTTTGATTTTGCCCGCAACATAGCGTTTCTGGATGTGATCAGCCACCAGGCGAATGACTTCCAGGTGAACAATGCTTTTTGGGCGCATCTCAATGACCTGACGGCACGGCATAATCAGGAGGGGCGCTTTATAACCTTTCCGGGGTACGAATGGTCGGGGAACACGTCTGTCGGGGGCGATCGAAATGTTTATTTCCGGGAGGAGGGGCGGCAAATTCGGCGGTCCTCTCATGCGCTGTTGCCGGATCAGTCTGACATTCACACAGACGCCAATGACGCGCGGCAATTGTTCGCGGCGCTGAAAGACGAAGACTGCTGTATCTATGCCCATGTTGGTGGACGCTTTGCGGACGTGAATTTCGCTCATGATCCCAAACTAGAGACGGCAATGGAAATCCACTCTGCCTGGGGGACGTTCGAATGGCTTCTCACGGACGGGTTCGCGCTCGGCCATCGGTGCGGTGTGGTGTGCAATAGTGACGGCCACAAAGGCCGGCCCGGCGCGAGTTATCCCGGCGCGTCCATGTTCGGCGCCTATGGTGGGCTCACCTGTTTTTTTGCCGAGGAACTCAGCCGGGACGGCATTTTCGCGTGTCTGCGCCGGCGTCACCATTACGGCACCACGGGCAATCGCCTTCACCTCACGGTTCATGCCGACTTTGACTCACCCGCAAAGCTGTATGACCAGGATCCCCAGGCGTTCGATGCTGTGTCGGTCTCAGAGGTCCACACGGTCATGATGGGGGATATTGTGCAGACGGATGATGCTCAAACGACGCTCCGTGTCACGGTCAATTCTCCAACGCCGATTGAAAGGGTGGAGATCAGGCATGGCCTCGACACCATCGCGACATTTAGGGGGTATGATGTGAGTGCCCTGGGTGATCGAATTCGGGTGAATTGGTCCGGTGCGGAATATAGGGGTCGTGGCCGGAATGTAAACTGGAACGGAAGGGCTGTGTTTGAAGGCGCCAAGATTGAGCGTCTGAGCAAGATTAACGCCTGGAACCACGAGCGGTTGTTAGAGGTGCAGGGAGACAACACGGTTGCTTTTGAGGCGATCACCACCGGCAACTTTGGAGGTTTCGATGCATGGCTGTCCGGCAGGGCAGACGGCAATCTCAACTTGGAAACGGACCAGGGGGCGCTGCGTATACCGCTGCTAGATATTGGGCGGGAAGACATCGTCGAGGACTGCGGCGGCCTTAAAAAAGAGTTGAAGGTGTTCCGGCTTCCCAACGAAATTAAAGAGCGGGAGATGAAGATCGAACTGCCGATAGATCTGCGCCCCTCTGGCGATAATCCCCTTTGGGTCTGCGTTACCACGGAAGACGGATTCCAAGCCTGGAGCAGTCCTATTTTTGTGGTTGAGTGAGACGCGAGATGGGACCGAAATACTGGCCTCAAACCCATTGCGTTGAAGATAGAATAGCCTAACGTGGTAGGGACAACTAATTTTTATAAACGCATATGGGGGTAAAGATGACTTTTAAGAACTTTGTAAGCGGTTTGGCGGCAACCGCGTTGGCGGGGCTGGTTGCCCTTCCCAATACGGCAAGCGCCGAATGGAAGCCGGCTGGTCCGGTCACCATCTTGATCGGTTTCGCAGCAGGTGGCGGAACGGATACACAAGCCCGGCTCATCGCGACCGAAATCGAAAAGCGCAAAGGCTGGAAATTAATTCCTCAAAACATGACCGGCAAAGCCGGTGGAGTTATGGCCCGTAAGCTCAAGACTTTGCCGGCGGATGGTCTTACCATCGGTATGGCCGTTACCGATACCTTTGGGTATGCCATGCTGGCGTCTAAGAATCCTGGTTATAACGCAGATGATTTGACTTATATCACGACGACCACGAGCTCCCAAATGGGCATCATCGCCAAGACGGATAAAGGCTGGAAAACATTTAGGGATGTCATCGCCGAAGCGAAAAAGGGTAAAATATTTAGATTTGCCGGGATGAGCCCTAAGCATGCTGACATCAACTTCCTGATCGAGCAAAAATATGGCATTCGGTTTAATACGGTCATTCTACGCGGTGGCCGTAAAGTCATGAATGCTGTGACCGCCGGTGATGTGGAACTCGGTTATGGCGCCGGCATTCAGGCCAAGGCTGTTAAGGCCGGCCAGATGGTCAATCTGGCATCCGGTCTCGGCGAGCGCCTGAAAATTTCCCCGAATGCCCCCACATTGATTGAACTCGGTATTCCCCACGACATTGCCGCTAAGTTCTTGTTCGTTGGTCCAGCAAATATGCCGGCTAATATCCGAAAAGCACTGGCGGATGCCATTGGTGACGTGATCAGTGACAAGAACACCAAGGCGTCAAAATTTGTTACGGCACGGTATAGCGGACCGGTGGTGATTTCTGGAAAAAATTTGGATGACATGATGAGAGCCAGTCGGGATGAAGCCAAAATGCTCATGAAAGTGATGAAATGATCGGATAAAGGGGCTGGGTAAAACCAGCCCTCTATTTTTGATTTCATGCAGTCTCAACGGTGGACATTTGGCCTCGCGCTCCTTTTCCTGACCGTGAGCGCAGTAACGCTGTTTGCCTGGATCCCCAATGACGTTGAGTCTGGCGTCATTGTAACCTTCCGCCGCCGGACCGCCATCGGTGATGCGATGGCGCCCACTCTGACAGCGTATGCCATCCTCATTGTTTCGTGCATCCTTGCCCTTACATCGTTCCGAAAAGGGATGACGAGCGGCGGTCCACCCGAGGGCGGCCCGGACTCATACTGCTACCGGTTTATCCTTCGACTTGCTGTTCCCTTGGTATTGGGGGTGGTTCTCATGAAATACACTGGGCCAATTGCTGTCGACTTGGTGAATGTTGTCGGTGGAGATCTTGGAACCTACCGCCTCCTCAAGGCAGCTTTCCCATACAAATATCTCGGCTTCTTGGTCGGCGGTTTTGTCATGGTCTTTGGATTTATAAGGGTGGTTGAGAACCGATTTAGCCCGAGCGCCGCATTGCTCTCCGTCCTCGCCGTTCTGGTATTGATCCTCCTATATGACGTGCCCTTCGATAATATTTTGCTGCCGCCCAACGGGGATTTCTGATGGACATGCTGGATCATATTTGGCTGGGCGTCCTCGCCGTTTTTGTGGCCGACCCGGTTTTCAGCCTTGGTCCTATCCCGGTCTCTATTACGGTTCTAATGGTGTTTCTGGGTTTTGTCCTCGGCGTGATCGTTGGGGCAACTCCCGGTCTTGGCGGTCCCAGCGTCATGGCAATTTCTCTGCCGATCCTCATTTCCATATTCGGATTTGAAGCCAGTGCCCTCTTGCCGGTTCTGGGTTTCCTCGTCGGCATCATGAAGGGGTCGACCATCGGCGGTGCGGTGCCGGCAATTTTATTTAACACGCCTGGTACACCGGACTCCTTGATGACGACCTTCGATGGTTATCCTATGACCAAGAACGGGAAGGCGGGCAAAGCGCTCAGGGTCGCGCATTTTTCATCTGTCTCCGGTGATACGTTCTCCGATATCATCCTATTTACTGCAGCGCCAACCTTGGCGATTGTGGTCGAGCAGTTTCTCGATTTTCCAGAGAAGGCAGCATTGATTATATTGTCACTTGCCTTCATCTCCTCTGTTGTTGGCAGCAATGTCTGGAAGGGGCTCCTGGCGGCTTTACTCGGCATGTTTTTCGCCTTTATCGGAACAGGAGAGGACGGCTACCCCCGCATGTCTCTGGGTACTGATGGTTTGGCAAATGGATTACCGTTGGTGAGTGTAATTTTAGGTGTATTGATTCTGGGCGCCATATTCGAGGGCATGGAAACTATGTGGCGGGATATCCGGGAAAAGGAGACGGTCACCGAGGTCACGATGGTAGGAGACAATAAACTGCGACTAGCAGACGTTCGCAAAATTCTCCCTTTCATTGGCACTTCCGCCTGCGTCGGCACGGTGATTGGCGCGTTGCCGGGAATTGGGTCTACCTTGGCCGCAACGCTCGGTTACGCTTGCGGAAAACGACTTCACAAAGGGAAAATACCGTTTGGCGAAGGAACGCCAGAGGGGGTTGCTGCCACGGAGGCCGCTAATAGTTCCGTTGCTGGTGCCAATCTTATCCCGGTTCTCTCCCTTGGTATTCCCGGTAATGTCTCTGCCGTCTTTATCATTCTCGCGATGGAGTCCATCGGTGGCTTTAATCCCGGCCCGGCGGTGTTTCATTTGATTCCGGGCCAGGTGAATCCGGAGATGGTAATCGCATTCGGGTTGTTTACAGCGATGCTATTGGCCAATGCACTTAACTGGACGCTCGGCGGTATCTTTATGCGCTCCATGGGCATTATGATCCGCGTACCGAAGCAACGGTTGATGGCCGTTATTCTTTTGCTGACCTTGACGTCCATCTACGCCCAGCAGACCAGTATGTTTGCGGTGTATATCACGCTGGTTTTTGGTTTGGTAGGGTATCTGATGCGCAAACTGGATCTGTCGGTTCTGCCGTTTGTGATTGCCTTTATCTTGGCGAACAATTTGGAAGAAATCATGCGCCAAGCCTTTTCAGTGACGGGTGCCAATCCGTGGTTTCTATTTTCGAGCCCGGTCTCTATTGGTTTTATGGTCCTGACGCTGGTCGTTGTGTTGTTTTTTTCGAGGCCGAAGACGGACAGGCGTCAGACTGTATTCTCAGAAAGTGGAGTGTCCCAAAAATGAAGCCGACCAACCTCCTCTATATCATGGCGGACGAGCACAATCCGCAGATGCTTGGTTGTTATGGGCATGGTCAGGTGCAAACGCCAAACCTGGATCGGCTGGCGGAAAAGGGGGTACGGTTTACCTCTGCCTATACCAATTCCCCAATTTGCATTCCGGCGCGGGCGGCCTTCGCGACGGGGCGGTATGCCCACGAGACCCGGCATTGGGACAATGCCATGCCCTATGACGGCGAGATCAAAGGCTGGGGGCATCGATTGCAGGAGGAGGGCATCCGTGTGGAGTCTATTGGCAAACTCCATTACCGGGGTAAAGAAGAGAACACGGGTTTTGCCAAACAACACCATCCCATGCACGTGATGGGAGGCATTGGCCAGGTATGGGGGTCCGTCCGAGACCCGATGCCGGAGGCGCGGCCCGCGAAGATGCTCAACGAGATCGGTCCCGGTGAGTCTCACTACAATCGCTATGACCGGCTTATTGCCGACACGGGGAAGCAATGGCTGAAGGACCGCGCGTCGAGCCCGGATGATAAACCCTGGGTCCTATACCTTGGTTTTGTGGCCCCCCATTTTCCGCTGGTGGTGCCGCAACCATACTACGACCTCTATCCGCTGGAGGGATTGCCGGGCCGGAAACTTGATCCGGAAGCAGGTTATCAACGGCATCCCTGGCTTCAGCGCCAGGATGATTTTTCTCAAATCGACCGGTATCTGTCACCGCAACAGCGTCGCATGGCGGTCGCGGCCTATTTCGGGCTCTGCACCTATGTGGATGCGCTGATCGGCGAGGTCGTTGATACCCTCAACGACTTAGGACTCGCCGATACCACGCGCATTGCCTATACGAGCGATCATGGCGATAATGTGGGGGCCCGCGGAATGTGGGGTAAATCGAATTTGTACCAAGAATCTGCTGGCATTCCCTTGATTCTTAGCGGCCCGGATGTGCCGGCGGGCCATGTGTGTGAAACACCGGTCTCTTTATTGGACACCTACCAGACGGTTCTTCAGGCGGCCGGTCTCAAGCCCACGGACGAAGAAGAGACTTTGAGCGGCTGTTCCTGGTTTGAAACGGCGGGGTCCGGGTATGATCCAGACCGCTTTGTGTTCTCGGAATATCATGCGGCGCAATCACCGACGGGCGCTTTCATGATCCGACGGGGCGACTTTAAGCTTAATTATTATGTGGACTATCAACCGGAGTTCTTTGATCTCAAAAAAGATCCGGAAGAAACTCAGAATGTTGCCGATGACCCAGCATATGGGGCCCGTGTGCAGGAATTCACGGCGGCTCTGCGCGACATCTGCGATCCAGAGGAAACAGACCGTCGCGCCAAGGACGATCAAAATGATTTGATCGAGCGCTTTGGGGGCCGCGAAGCCGCTCTCAATACTGGGACCCCGGGGGCAACCCCCGTACCGGGGCAGGGGCATGAATAGCTTTATTACCTGTTCTGATCCGCGGGCGTACAAACGCCACGTCAGAAGATGTAAATGCGGTTGTCTCCATATCTTGCAATGCGGAAGAGCGTAGCGAAGTTTGTGCGCCGGGCAAGGCCGCTCGGAGAACCACCGGTACTCGAAAACCCGATCCGTTCGCGCTATCACATAGGTTCGAAAACAGGCGGAGTGAGAGACGTGAGAAATTGGGTGCGGTTTGAGAAGGATGGTGTGGCGGGCTTTGGCACGCTCGACGGAGATGACATCGCAGTGCATGACGGTGATATGTTCGCCAGCGCGACGGCGTCCGGAGAGACGGTTTCTTTGAATGCGGTGGCGCTGCTGACACCCTGCGTACAGAGCAAATTCATTGCGTTGTGGAACAATTCGCGGACGGCCGCGGAAAAGCGGGGCTGGAGCAGCCGGATTATCCCCTGTTCTTCCTCAAACCCTCGACGACATATCTCGCGCCCGGCGGTGTTATCCGCAAGCCGGCCGCATATGACGGCCGCGTGATCTACGAAGCCGAATTGGGCATCGTCATCGGCAAGCCTGTGAGCAACGTGGATGAAGCCGCCGCCGCCGCCGCAATCTTCGGCTACACCTGCGTCAACGACGTGACGGCGATGCAATTACTCAACGCAGACCCTAGTTTTCCCCAATGGGCGCGCGCGAAAGGCTTCGACACATTCGGTGCGTTCGGACCGGTAATCGTGACCGATACGGACGTCTCCGGCAGCGCGATCCGGGCCGAGCTCAACGGCCGTGAACGGCAGAATTATCCCGTGTCTGATCTGTTCATGCAGCCCGCGGAGATTGTCGCCATGCTGTCCCAGTCCATGACCCTGGAGCCCGGATACCTGATTGCTTGCGGCACCGGACCGGGCGCGTTGCCCATGAAGCCGGGGGCGATCATCGACGTCATTATCGACGGTATCGGTACCCTCTCGAACACCTATGAGGATTGACCGGTGACGGTACGTTTTCCGCCGTTCGACCTCGACAATCTCCCCGCCGACGCGCGGGTCGTGTACGACCGGATCATGACCGAACGCGGCTATGTTCCGGGTTCCTACTAATTTTGGTTGGCCTCGCCCGGGTTTGCCGACAGGATCGAGCCGGTTGAGGAGTTTTTGCGTCACGGGGTATCTCTGGAAGAGCGGCTGGTTGAGGTCGCCGTCCTCGTCGTCGCCAAACACTGGCGCGCGCAATATGTCTGGACGTCCCACGGACCGGCGGCGGAGAAGGCCGGTGTGGCGCCCACCATCGTCGAGGCCATCCGCGCGGGCGACGCCACCGAGTTTGAGCAGGCTGACGAGGCGGTCTGTTATCGGTTTTGCGCCAGTATGATGGCTGGACAGGGCGTGGATGATTCACTTTGGGTCGAAGCCTAGGACACGTTCGGTGAGACCGGCGTCACCGAGTTGAAAGTCGCCCGGTCGTTCCTTTGTCAGTTGAGTGGTGCTGATTTGCGGAACCGCCGGCTCCCGTAAAAACCGGCCACCATAGCCACAAGAAATATAACGGACTCTGGCCGGCCAAAAGCTAGGGAGGCGATTGCGGGTCCGGGGCAATAGCCGACGAGCCCCCAGCCAATCCCAAAAATGCCCGCACCTGTCAGAAGCTGACGGTCGATATCGGTCAGGGAGGGCATATGATATTGAGTGTCCAAGAGCGGCCGGGATCGCTTTAAGAGGGGCCGGAATGTGAGCAAGGTGACGGCGAGACCGGCGCCCATAACGAGAATTAAACTGGGATCCCAGGTACCGGTCACGTCCAAAAACCCGAGCACTTTGGCGGGGTTGACCATTTCCGAAATGGCGAGGCCGAGACCGAAGAGAATGCCACAAATGAGAGCGGAAATATTTTTCATCTGACTAGCCCCCCACGATGTGTCGGGTGAAAAAGAAAGTGGCTGCACCGATAAACACAAAAGTTCCCGTGGCTACGATTGAGCGTGTTGATAACCTTGCTATACCGCAAATCCCGTGGCCACTGGTGCATCCACTTCCCATGTCTGTACCAATTCCGGTCAACAGCCCGGCCACGACGAGAGCCGGGAGAGATGTGGTGATTTCGATCTCTTGCAAGGCCCCGCCCGCCAACCGATAAAGTCCGACGCCGCCGACTAGCCCGATCAGGAATAAAATGCGCCAGATGACATCCTTTCCCTTTGGGGAGAGCATTCCACTGGCGATGCCACTGATGCCCGCGATCCGGCCGTTGAATGCGAGAAATAAAGCGCTGGAGATGCCGATTAAGGCACCGCCAATAATCGCGCTAACGGGAGTGAAGTTTTCCATTTAAACAGAGGTCCTTTTGAGTTCATATAAGGAAATGGCTGTTGCCGCTGAGAGATTGAGGCTGTCGACGTCGCCTTGGATCGGAATGCGGACAAGAAAATCACAGGAGGCCCGCGTGAGACGCCTGAGGCCTGATCCTTCCGCGCCGAGCACCAGAACGGTTCTCCCAGTTAACTTTGCTTCGGCCAGTGTCTGGTCTCCATCTGCGGCCAATCCCGCGCACCAGTAGTCAGCGGCTTTGAGTTCTTTTAGGGTCCGGGCCAAGTTGGAGACGCGGATAAAAGGTACTCGGTCGAGCGCGCCCGAGGCTGCTTTGGCAAGCGCGCCTGTGGCGTCTGGCGTATGACGGTCCGGTACAATCACAGCGTCCGCGCTAAAAGCTGCGGCGGATCGTAATACCGCGCCAATATTCTGCGGATCGGTCGCTTGATCTAGCACCACAATCACGGAGTTGATGTCGGTTGCAGCCAAGACCTGACTGATATCCGTCTCTGGGAGGGGAGAAACCAGAAGCGCCGCTCCCTGATGTACGGCGCCAGGCGGGAGAAGTTTCTCGAGGTCGTGCCGCTCTATATGCTCAATGTCGAGGTCGGCGGCGGGCAACCCGTGATCGGTAGACGTAACCGCCAGTCGGTGCTTCTTCCGGGCCGGGTTGGTCAAGGCCGCCGTAACGGTGTGCGCGCCATAGAGCCAAAGCCGATCCCGCTGGCTCTGGGGAGGGCCTGGGGTCCGAGAGTTTTGCCATTTTTCTTGGGGCTTGCGCCGCTTGCTATTTTTCATGATGGTAATCAAACTATGACAATTATTAGTCCAGGAACAGGCATTGATCCTGATAACTGAAAGAAAGGGTCATCGGGCCAGCAATGTTGCGGCTTTTGTGTTGACAAGTCTTTGAAAATTCTCGATAGAACGCAATTCCCGAGGACAGACCAGAATTTCAGTGCGTCGACGCGGAATGGAGGAGTGCCCGAGTGGCTAAAGGGGACGGGCTGTAAACCCGTTGGCGTACGCCTACGTTGGTTCGAATCCAACCTCCTCCACCACTGGTTAGTCGCCACGGGGCGGGGGAAGAGTGAAGGAGTAAACCGGTTTTTGGAGCATTAATGTAGACTGGGCGGGTGTAGCTCAATGGTAGAGCAGAAGCCTTCCAAGCTTACGACGAGGGTTCGATTCCCTTCACCCGCTCCACTTAATNGTTTNAGGAANTTTNNGANATTTNGTTATNCNNTTTTTTTATNGGTTAATTANACAAATCTAGGGACACCANGATCAGATGGCTAAGGAAAAGTTTGAGCGGACGAAGCCGCANTGCAACATTGGNACGATTGGTCACGTTGANCANGGGAAGACNACGTTGACGGCGGCGATTACNAAGACGCTTGCGGAGGCAGGTGGNGCGGAGTTNACGGATTACGCGGANATCGACAAGGCGCCTGAGGAGCGNGAGCGNGGGATCACGATNTCGACGGCGCATGTTGAGTATGAGACGGNGAATCGTCACTACGCGCATGTGGATTGCCCGGGNCACGCTGANTATGTGAAGAACATGATCACGGGNGCGGCNCAGATGGANGGNGCNATTTTNGTTGTTTCAGCAGCNGACGGNCCGATGCCNCAGACGCGNGAGCATATNCTNNTGGCGCGCCANGTTGGTGTNCCAGCGATTGTTGTTTACCTGAACAAGGTTGATCAGGTTGATGATGAGGAGCTTTTGGAGCTTGTTGAGCTTGAGGTTCGTGAGCTTTTGTCGAGTTATGAGTTTCCGGGAGATGATATCCCGATTGTTAAAGGTTCAGCGCTGGCGGTTCTTGAAGCGTCTGATCAGGTGACGGGTGCGGACAGCATTAAGGAACTGATGGCAGCGGTTGATGAGTATATTCCGCAGCCTGACCGTCCGAAGGACCAGCCTTTCCTGATGCCAATTGAGGATGTTTTCTCGATTTCTGGTCGGGGAACGGTTGTGACGGGACGAGTTGAGTCTGGGATTTTGAATACGGGCGACGAGATTGAGATCGTCGGTATTAAGGACACGCAGACGACGGTGTGCACGGGCGTTGAGATGTTCCGTAAGATCCTTGATCAGGGTGAGGCGGGCGATAACATCGGTTGTCTCCTGAGGGGCACGAAGCGTGAAGAGGTTGAACGGGGGCAAGTTGTTGCTGCGCCGGGCTCGATTAATCCGCACAAGAAGTTCACGTGTGAGGCCTACATTCTGACGAAGGAAGAGGGCGGTCGTCATACGCCGTTTTTTGCAAATTACCGTCCCCAGTTTTACTTCCGAACGACGGACGTGACGGGTATGGTTGAGCTGCCGGCAAACACTGAGATGGTGATGCCGGGAGACAACATATCGATGACGGTTGAGTTGATCACGCCGATTGCGATGGACCAGGGTCTGCGCTTTGCGATCCGTGAAGGTGGCCGAACCGTTGGCGCTGGTGTCGTCGCAAGCATCGTCGAGTAATTTTAACGTTTAAGAGGCACCCTTTCTAGGGTGCCTGGTACTTTTAAGGCTGAGAAAATGGTAGACAGTCAGAATATTCGAATAAGGCTTAAGGCGTTCGATCATCGTGTGCTCGATACGTCGACCCTTGAAATCGTGAATACCGCGAAGCGGACAGGGGCGGAAATTAGGGGGCCTATTCCACTGCCTACCAGGATCGAGAAATTTACGGTTTTGCGGTCTCCGCATATTGATAAAAAGTCCCGTGAACAATTTGAAATCCGCACCCATAAGCGGGTTTTGGATATTCTGGATCCGACACCCGAAACAGTCGACGCGTTGATGAAGCTCGATCTTGCTTCTGGTGTTGATGTCGAAATTAAACTCTAGGTGGACAGTTCAATGAGGACCGGATTAATCGCACAAAAGCTCGGCATGAGCGCNGTCTTCGCTGAAGATGGCGGCCATTTGCCNGTGACCGTGCTGCGGGTNGATAATTGCCAGGTTGTTGCTCAACGCACGCAAGAGNCAGATGGCTACACGGCGTTGCAGCTAGGTGTCGGCACTGCCAAAGTTAAGAATGTATCCCAACCNATGCGAGGNCATTTTGCAAAAGCCAAGGTTGAGCCAAAGAAAAAGCTGGTAGAGTTCCGTGTGTCGGATGATGCCTTGATTGACGTCGGGGCTGAATTGACTGCCGATCATTTTGTCGCCGGTCAAATGGTTGACGTCGCCGGGACCACTCAGGGCAAGGGCTTCGCGGGCGGTATGAAGCGTCATGGCTTTCATGGCTTGCGCGCTTCCCACGGCGTGTCCATTAATCACCGCAGTCTTGGTTCTACAGGGCAGTGTCAGGATCCGGGGAAGGTCTTTAAGGGCAAGAAAATGGCCGGTCAGATGGGCAACGTCCGTGCCACCCAACAAAACCTTGAAATTGTCTCAACGGACGTTAAGCGGGGGTTGATCCTTGTGAAAGGCTCCGTGCCCGGCTCTGCAGGGAATTATGTTTTTGTGAACGATGCCGTCAAAAAAATATTGCCAGAAGAAGCGCCGCTGCCGGGAGCCATTCGGGGCGGTGGTGCAACGGTAGAGATCGAAGGGGATCCGGCAGAAGTTTCGGTGGAAGCAGTCGCAGACGGTGACGCAGCCAGTGATGATGGTGACCAGAAGGAATAGCGCGTTATGAAGTGCCCAGTCATCAATTTAGAGAATAAGAGTGCCGGTAATATCGAACTGGACGAGGCCATTTTTGGTTTGCCTGCCCGCGCTGATCTGTTGCATCGTGCAGTCAATTGGCAGTTGGCCAAACGGCGGTCAGGCAATCACAAGACTAAAGAGCGTGCGGAAATCAAGGGAAGCACGGCAAAGCCATTCAACCAAAAAGGAACAGGCCGTGCCCGCCAAGGTGACAAAAAAGCACCGCATATGCGGGGTGGTGGCGTGGCTTTCGGCCCTCAGGTTCGGAGCCATGCTCATGGTTTGACCAAAAAAGTGCGGCGGTTGGCATTAAAAACCGCGCTGTCCTCCAAGCAAGCAAACGGTAAGCTTATTGTGCTGGAGGCTGCGATTTCAAAGGATGGTAAAACTAGCGTGCTTTCCAAGCAATTCAAGGGCCTCGGTTGGGACTCTGCACTGGTTATTGCCGGTGCGGATATCGATGAAAACTTCGCGCGTGCGGTCGGCAACATTCGGGAAGTCGATGTACTCCCGCAAACGGGCGCGAACGTCTATGACATTCTTCGCCGGGATACGCTGGTACTGACTAGGGACGCTGTGGAGCAGCTTCAGGAGCGGTTAAAATGAGTAAATACAGCGGCGCCAGGAACATCACTGTCAGCAAGGAACGGATGTATGAAATCATCCGCTCGCCGCTGATCACAGAAAAGTCGACAATTATTTCGGAGTATAATCAAGTCAGTTTTCGCGTCCCATTGACAGCGACAAAGCCTGAAATCCGGGCCGCGGTAGAAGGGCTCTTTGATGTAAAGGTCACCTCCGTCAACACCTTGCGTCAGCAGGGAAAGGTTAAACGGTTCCGCGGTCGGCTTGGTAAACGTAATGATACAAAAAAAGCGATCGTCACCTTGTCCGAAGGTGACTCGATCGACATCACAACGGGAGTCTAGGCATGGCCCTCAAAACATTTAACCCTACATCTCCAGGTCGCCGCAGTCTGGTGCTTGTGGATAAGTCAGATCTCTGGAAGGGAAAGCCGGAGAAAAGCCTGACTGAAGGCCTTCGTAGCAAGGGCGGACGTAACAACAAGGGCCGGATAACGGCGCGTCGCCGGGGTGGCGGACACAAGCGCCGCTACCGGGTGGTAGATTTTAAGCGTCTAAAATATGATGTGCCCGCAACGGTTCAGCGACTTGAATACGATCCAAACCGGAGCGCTTTCATTGCCCTCATTAAATATGAGGATGGTGACCTTTCTTATATCATCGCTCCTCAACGCTTGCAGGAAGGTGATCAGGTGATTTCTGGTCAGCGCGCTGATATTAAACCAGGCAACGCGATGCCCATGTCCAATATCCCTGTGGGAACTATCATCCACAATGTGGAGATGAAAGTCGGCGGCGGGGGTCAGATAGCCCGGTCTGCGGGGGCTTACGTGCAGCTTATCGGTAAGGACCAGGGCTATGCACAGCTAAAGCTGACTTCTGGTGAAATACGTCTGGTTCGGGCAGAGTGTATGGCGACCGTTGGAGCCGTTTCTAACCCGGATAAAGCAAATACCAAGTTGGGTAAGGCGGGACGTAGTCGTTGGCTCGGTAAACGCCCATCGGTTCGTGGTGTTGCTATGAACCCTGTCGACCACCCACATGGCGGCGGTGAAGGCCGTTCATCAGGTGGCCGTCATCCTGTGACCCCTTGGGGTGTTTCGACAAAGGGTAAACGGACCCGTAATAACAAAAAAACCGACCGGCTCATAATGCGCCGGCGCCGGAAATAGAGGAGAGGAAGACCAGTGGCTCGTTCTGTTTGGAAAGGCCCGTTTGTTGATGGCTACCTCCTGCGCAAGGCGGAAGTGGCGCGGCAATCGGGTCGAAACGACGTTATTAAAACATGGTCGCGGCGTTCAACCATCCTGCCGCAGTTCGTCGGTCTGACGTTCGGCGTTTACAATGGTCAAAAGTTTATACCTGTTCTGGTGACTGAAAACATGGTCGGCCACAAGTTGGGTGAGTTTTCGCCAACGCGGACCTACATCGGCCACGCGGCAGATAAAAAAGGGAAGAGGGACTAGTTTATGGGTAAGAGTGCCACTCCCCGCCGGCTGGCCGATAATGAGGCAAGGGCGTTTTCGAAGTCCATTCGCG
>NHHQ01000076.1 GCA_002170915.1 Rhodospirillaceae bacterium TMED167
AGGCGTCGTTTGATCCAGCGGGCCTGTTCGGAACAGAGTTTTGATGTCCCTTATATAATTTTTTTGATTTTATGTATCTTCCGTAACGGTGGAGTTCTCCAGCTTCTGCATCAGTTGCTCCAACGCGTCGTAAGGCTGCGCACCTACCAGGCCATACCCGCCCGCAACAAAGGTCGGAACACCGGTGACGCCATATTGTTTTGATTTCTCCCAGTCTGCGTCGACTGCTTCCTGGGTACTTCGGCTAGTGATGACATCGCGTACATTCTCCTCCGGCAACCCCGCTTTTTCTGCTATTGCCACCAGAACATCCACATCTCCGATATTCTGGCCATCGACAAAATAAGCGCGATAGAGCGCATGATGGATGGCCGAATAATCTTTTCCGCTGGAGGCTTGCTCGTCCGCCCATTTTCCAAGTTCTTGCGCTAGGCGACTGTTATAGGTGTGGGTGCGTGGCCCATACTCCAGTCCCTCTGCATCCATCAGCCCTTTCATCCGCGCATACATGGCGTCAATGTCCACGTCCCGGCCGGCAAAGAGGTCTTCTAATGATTGTCCTTGCGCCGGTGTTTCCGGATGCAGCGGGAAGTGAACGAGTGTCACCTCCACATCGAAATTTTCTTTAAGTTTTTCAATACGCCCGGTACTGAGATAACACCAGGGTCAGACATAGTCGCTGAAGACTTCCAGTTTAATTTTATCAGACATCGGACTTCCTTTTTTTGATCTTGTTCCTCTCACCATGCCATGGTGTTGGCTCCAGAACAACCGAACGGTATGCTATCCCCATGATTGAAGTCGCCCCCGTCTCGAAAACGTCTCAGGAGAGCAAGGATCCTGTGTTAAGCGCTGTGGATATGGACTTGGCACCATCTGATTTATCGGTACGGTTAAAACTCGCCATCGCGTGTCGCAAATTAGCCCAGGACGGGCACTGCGCGACGTTGGCGGGGCAGATCACAGTGCGTCATGACCAAGAGTCCTATTGGACGGCCCCTCTGAAAGAGGGTTTTGCCAATGTCACGCAAAGCAGCGTCATTCGGGTTAGCAATAAGATGAACGTTGTGGAAGGGAGCGCGAGCCCCAACCCCGGCATGCAGTTCCATCTTTGGATTTACAATAGCCGGCCCGACGTAGAGGCCATTGTTCATACTCATCCGCCCTATGCTTCGGCGCTCTCCATGACGGGTAGGTCGCTTGCTGTCGCGCATATGGATGCAGCTGTCTTTTACGAGGACTGCGGTCACTTGCGGGTTTGGCCGGGCGTGCCCATTGCCGATGAAGAGGGCAGGCTTATAACAGAAGCTTTGGAAGATAAACGCGCTGTGTTGTTGGACAATCACGGTTTCCTGACCGCCGGTGCGACACTCGAAGAGGCGGTCTACTTGGCTGTTTTGTTCGAAAATGCAGCGCGCCTGCAAATGATTGCTGAAGCGACGGGTACGGTGAAAGCCATACAGCCCGGCCCGGCGCAGGACGCGCACGACTTCTTGCTGCAGACGCCTGTGATCAATGGGACGTTCAACAGTTGGGCCCATGAAATTCTCCGGGTATGTCCGGATGTGACGTCGTAAAAGAGGAAAAAAAGACCATGACCACCCAAGAAACGATTGAGCAAAAAATTGTCGAAGCGATCCCTTTGCTTGGACTAGATGTGATCAACGAGAGCCACATGCATAATGTGCCGGCAGGCTCTGAATCTCATTTTAAGGTCGTGATCATTTCGGATGACTTCCAGGGTCAGCGGCTTGTACAGCGCCATCAGCGAATTAACCAGATCCTTGCTGATGAGCTGGCGGGGGACGTCCACGCCCTGTCCATTCAAGCGATGACTAAAGAAGAGTGGGACAAGAGAGGGGGGAAGATCATGCCCTCTCCCAACTGTCAGGGTGGCAGTAAGCGAGATTCGTCGTGACGGCACGCTAACACGTCACCAGGGGGCGTCGCCCTCATAAAAATCGGTTGCCGGGCGGTTTTTTTACACGGTCCGGTTAGGAGAGGTAGTCTCGTTACGCGTTTGTCCGAAAATCTTTGACCCAGATGGTGTTATGTTGCGCCGCAACGGCCGCGCCGGTATCCCAGTCCGCGCGTTCCTCCTCAGATAGCGCCGTCATATCAGCGAACATCGCCTCCGTGGTGCCGGGGCTATAGACCATCAACATGTGGATGCCCTCATCACCGGCAATCACTTGGTGTGGTGTTCCTGGCGGGATATGGAACAAGTCTCCCTCTTTGCCGTCAAATTCGTCGTCGCCGAGGAGAAATTTAGCGCCGCCCTTAATGACGAAAAATGTTTCGTGGTTCTGAGGATGCATATGCGGCCGGGACGCAAACCCTGGCGGGCACCGCTCTTCGCAGACTTCGTAGGCGCCGCCGGTATCGGCTGTGGCAACTTTTACCAACATGTCGTTCGCACGCCTATAAAGGGTGCCGCCGTCAGGGTCGACGCGCTTGGGATTGGCCATTATGAGAGCTTCCATCTCGAGGGTTAAAGATCAGCGGAATTTCGTGCCAACTCCGATAGTAACGGGTGCCCGGTCCAGAGGAAAGAGCCAAATGACAGGATATTTTGATGATTGAATTTGTCTTCTGAAATATCAGATATATGAAAAAAATTATAAAAAATACCACTGTTTACTTTTAACATATTGATTGTATTGTGAATATAAACCAAAACCCGTGCTTTTCAAAGATATCTGTATGTGATATTTATTGAATGATAGAGATATTTAAATGGTCCCATGTTTGAACAGATAGACTTTCGGGAAGAAGAAGGCAGGGGTGGAGGTGGCGTAGGCCTTATGCGGGACGGGATCTTTGATCGTATTCGTGGGGATATCCTCGCCTGTGTTCTCACTCCCGGCGCCTTAATCCAGGAAAAAGAACTAGCCGCCAGGTATGCTGTCAGCAAGTCGCCCGTCCGCGATGCCCTGTTGCGGCTGCAGGAACAGGGGTTGATCGAGGTGATGCCCCGAAAAGGTTATCGGGTTCGGCCGATTTCTCTGGCGGACGCGAGGGATCTCTATGAAACCCGTATTCTCCTGGAAAAGGCCTGCGCTAAGCTGGCGGCTGAACAGGCGTCTGACGCGGATCTGGCGCTTTTGGATCACTTCCGCTCGGCCGTTGATGCTGAAAGCCTNGCGGAGTGGGTGGCCTATAACCGTGACTTTCATCGTGCCATCGCTTATCTGTCGGGAAATGCTCGGTTGACCAAGATGGCGCAGGAAGTGATTGATCAGTTTGACCGTCTGACATTTGTCGGCGTGTCTAAGGCCCCGTCCGGGGCATCGTCCCAGAAACTGGTCAAAGAGCATTGTGATCTCATCGATGCCATCCAGGCCCGGGACAAAACCAGGGCCGCCCGGCTGATCAACGCTCATGTCATGAAGTCCCAAAAGCGGCTTTTTGCGGTGCTCGAGAATCCGCCCATTGTCGACTAACGTAAAAACAAAATACCAGTGTGAGAGAGGTGAAAAGTGAAACCCTTTGATTTTGTTAAACCGGATGACCAGGAAGCGGTCATAGCGGCCTTGGCGGCACACAGCCCCAATGTGCGGATCCTTGCCGGGGGAACCGACTATCTCGTCGAGCTGAAGCATGTCANTCAATCTCCGGGGACCGTGGTCGATGTGTCACAAATTGCAGAGTTGAAGGGCATCGAGGAAACTGACGATGGTCTGCGTATTGGCGCGGGCATGACCCATTCGGAGATCATGGTCGACCCCCTGATTAAGAAACATGTGCCCGCGATGATCCATGCNGCCCATACCATCGGAGCGCTACAGACCCGTAATCTTGGCACCCTCGGCGGCAACCTGGTGACATGCGTGCCGTCGATGGACTCTGGCCCGACGCTGGTCGCGCTTGATGCAGAGGTCACGGTCGCTGGTCCCGATGGCNCCCGGCGCATNCCGTTGACGNAGTTTTTTGTGGGGCCGCGAAAAACTATTCTGGCACCCCATGAGCTGTTGATCGATATCGTTATTCCGAANNNGAACTTGGGCAAGCCTNCNAATTTCTATAAATTTGGTCTCCGTAAGGGACAGGCCTTGGCGCTTGTCAATGCGGCGNCCAGCCTNTGGGTGGAAGACGGTAAATTCAAAGATGTCCGGATATCCCTTGGTGCCGTGTCGCCGGTGGTGGTTCGGGCGCCTAAGGCAGAAGCATCCCTCGAGGGGCAGCCGGTCAGCGATGAGCTGATCGGCGAGGCNGGCAAAATTGCTGTCACCGAGTGTCACCCCATAAATGATTTCCGGGCATCGCTTGACTACCGGAAGGATCTCATCGACGTGCTGACCCGACGGACCGTGCAGGCCGCCGTGGAAATCGCCACACAAGAATAGCAGAGGAAAAATTCAATGGACGTAACGCTAACAGTCAATGGCGAGGAAAAGAGCGCTTCGGTGCCACCCGAGACCACGCTTCTCCGTCTTTTGCGGGATGATTTAAACTTAACCGGCGCTAAAATCGGCTGCGACGTGGGCGACTGCGGCGCGTGTACCGTGATCATGGATGGTATCGCGGTAAATTCCTGCCTTGTGCTGGCCGGTCAGGCTGGGGGGCGCTCAGTTGATACCATTGAGGGGCTCGCCGATTTAGACGCCTATCACCCTTTACAAAAGAACTTCGAGGACCTGGGGTCCNTGCAATGTGGCTTTTGCGGTCCGGGCATGATCCTGACCGCCAAGCAATTACTGGACGATAACCCCAATCCCAGCAAGGAAGAAATCCAGGACGCCTTAGCCGGCAATCTCTGCCGCTGCACGGGCTATACGAAAATTATTGAAGCCGTTGCCGATGCCGCCGCCGAAATGCGCGGTGACAAGCAGGCGGCCTAAAAGGAGCCATGAAAAATGGATGACAATGTAAAAGTAGCCGAGCGCGAGGCGACGCTTGAAGAGATGCGTGGAGTTGACGATAACCTGCGNTTGCCAGCTGTNCCAGACCAGGTGTCCTACCCGATCGTGACGGATACCCCGGAAGCCCGGACCCAGACACCGGCAGTGGGCCAACGAGCTTCCCGCCCTGATGGCCGGCTTCACGGTCTCGGTCAAACCAAGTATATCGATGACATGTACTTTCCCGGCATGATCCACGCCAAGATCAAACGGTCCGGAATTTCCAAGGCACGCATCAAAAGTATCGATGTGTCTGAAGCTGAGAAAATGCCGGGCGTGATGGCGACCCTGACCGGCAAGGAAATACCGGTAAATTCTTTTGGGCCGTCTTATCAAGATCAGCCGGTGATTGCTGATGACATGGTGTTTCATGCTGGAGATGCCGTTGCCGCCGTGGCTGCGGTGACCGAGCAGTTGGCCCTGGATGCGCTCGAAAAGATCAAAATCGAGTATGAGCCGTTGGACCCGGTCTATGATCCCATTGAAGCCATGAAGGAGAGTGCGCCGCAAGTTCATGAGGGCGGCAGCAATGTTTACGCAACAAAAGTGATCCAGAAGGGGGATGTGGAGCAAGGCTTCAAGGACGCCTACCGGATTTATGAAAACACGTTCTCCACGCAGATGGTGGAACATGTTCCAATGGAGCCGCACGCCTCCATCGCAGACTGGGACGGCAACGGTCGGGTGACACTCCACTCGAGCTTGGGCCGCATTACACTCGGCCGGGCCGATATTTCCCGGACCCTGGATATCCCCATCAATCGCGTCCGAATCATAGCGACCGTTGTGGGCGGTAATTTTGGCGGCAAAAATGAGATTACGACCGAACCGATTCTGGCGCTCTTGTCTAAAAAGACCGGCCGGCCGGTAAAGGGCATCTACACACGGGAAGACGAATTTATCTCGTCCACTACCCGCCACCCCTTCGTAATGGACTATAAAACCGGCGTCGACAAAGATGGTAAGATTGTCGCCCGGAAAGTCCGGCTTGTGTGTGATGGCGGCGCTTATTGCTCCTGGTCTGAAACTACTCTGGGTAAGGCCTGTATTCTGTCCGCCGGGCCTTACAATATCGACAATCTGTATGTAGAAGCCTTCGCAGTCTACACCAATAAAACCATGACCGGCGCCATGCGCGGATTTGGTGCCCCGCAGGTGTGCTTTGCCTATGAATCACATATGGATGACATCGCCCTTGATCTGGGCATTGATCCTCTGGAAATCAGAATGAGGAATGCCTTCCATGAAGGCTCTGCCAGTCCGACCGGGCAAGTGTTGCAGAGTGTCGTTGTGAAGGATTCCCTAGAAAAGGCTGCCGACCGGTTTGGTTGGGAGGAGTGGAGCAAATGAAGCATAAAGGAAAAGGCATCGGCTGCATGTGGTACCCGATCGGGTTTACCGTTGCCGCCAACCCCAGCGCCGCGACCGTGAAAGTCAATGAAGACGGAACGGCGACCCTTTTGACGGGAACCGTTGAAACGGGGCAGGGATCTCTCACTGTGCTCGGCCAGATCGCGGCCGAGGAACTGGGCATTTCCACGGACGACGTGCATGTAGTTTCTGCTGACACGGATACCACACCGATGGACACAGGCGCTATTGCCAGTCGGACGACCTATGTTACCGGCAACGCCATCAAATTGGCGGCGGAGAAGGCCAAGGATATTTTGTTTGAGGTTGCCGCTCCCATGCTCAACGTGAAGCCAAGCCAACTGGAAGCGGCTGATCGCAAGATCCAGGTTAAAGGCTTTCCGCAGCGCAATGTGGCCATCGGTGAAGCCGCCATGCAGGCACAATTCGTACAAGGCCAGCCGCCCATAGGTAGCGCCTCTTATAATCCGCCAACGGTGGACATGGATCCCGAAACTGGNCAAGGCAAACCGTTTTCCACCTATGTCTACGCGACCCAGATTGCTGAGGTGGAAGTGGACGACGAAACGGGTGAGGTCGATGTGCTGTACATGTCGGCGGCTCATGACTGCGGCACGGCAATCAACCCGATGCTGGTCGAAGGCCAGATCCAGGGTGGTATTTCCATGGGCGTGGGGTACGCCCTTCAGGAAGAAATGCTGTTTGATGACGAGGGAAAACAGGTCAATCCCAACCTCACAAACTATATTATGCCGACCAGCCTGGACATGCCTGAGATTGACGTGGATATCGTGGAGAATTTCGACCCCACCGGTCCTTTTGGAGCCAAAGGTGTTGGCGAGCCAACTGCTGTACCGACGGCGGCCGCCATCTGCAACGCCATCCATGATGCAGTTGGCGTTCGTGTGACATCGCTACCGGCGACGGCGGAAAAGGTGTTGAAGCTGATCAAGGAAAAGAGGGCGAGAGAGACCAAGCAACTGGCGCCTGCTGAATAGACCAATGCCATCGAGGGTCGTCTTGGGTATCCCAGGCGTAGGATACAGAGAGGCGGGGATGCGCTTCTGCCGCATCCCCGTTTTTTGTCCTTGTTCCGGTCCTCTCATTTGGGAATAGTGACGGCTGAATTTAGCACTAGGAATTTCTCTCTATGGCCGATCCAAGTACTCAAACTCCCATCGAATTTATCCGCACCCGTCGATCTGTTTTGGCGGCAAACATCATCGATCCTGGTCCGAGCGCAGAAGAGTTAGACATCATCATTGATGCGGGTCTGCGTGTTCCCGACCATAGCCGGTGTGGACCTTGGCGTATTCAAGTCGTTGGTAAANAAGGCCAGCACAAACTGGGGGGCCTCTACGCGGATCTGTTCGCCCGGGAGAACAAAGACGCCACCCAAGAACAGATTGATTACTGGCGGCTCCGACCGGCGACGGCGCCGTGTCTTGTCGTGGTCACCTGTTATCCCAATGAGGAAAAAATCCATAAAGTACCACTTATTGAGCAGCAAATGTCTGTCGGGGCGTTGTGCCAAAACCTCCTCAATGGTGCCCATGCCCTTGGGTATGTTGGCCAGTGGTTAACCGAATGGCCGAGCTATCACGAAGACGTAAAGGCACTGTTGGGCCATGCACCGGAGATCGAGATTATCGGATTTATGTTTTTCGGTTCCGCCTTGGAGTTGCCCAAGGAACGAAAACGCATTGGCGCCGAAGACGTAGTCAGCCATTGGAATGGGTGAGCGCGGGTCTCTGGTTCTCTCAGCTCCTGAGCTGCAGATTTACTGATCTTCTCTGATCTTCCTGGGTGCCTTGTGCACGCCCGTTGGGAGTTAACCCCGCTCCGTCACATACCGGTAGTTNGTGTTGTCACAGTGGCTGATGCGCCATTCGACGGGACGACCGTCCAGCATTTTAGCAACCCGGTCGATCTCCAGGAGCGGCTGTCCATCTTCAATTCCCAAAAGTACTGCCTCTTCGGTGTTGGCTGCGATGGCGCGCAAATGTTCCGCGGCCTTGGCAACCGTGACCCCGTACTGGGATTGATAAAACCGGAACAGATTGTTGGGGGGCTCTACTTCGGTGCCGAAACCAGGAAAGTGTTCTAGTGGTAGCGAAATGGTCTCAAAGATGGTTGGCTTGTTGTTAAAAAAGCGAATGCGGCAGAACCGCACCACCATCTCGCCNTCGTTTAATTCNAGTTTGTGAATTTCCTCCGGTGTNGGATCTGTNTCCTCACACTCCAAGATTTTACTTTCGGGCAAGAGGCGAGAGCCGTCATTGCCGACGATGGAAAAATAGAGGAACAGCGCGCGGCGTTCGGTATGTTCAGAGACAAATGTCCCGAGCCCCTGACGCCGGAACAGCAAATTCTCTGCGACCATGTCGTTGAGCGCTTTGCGCACAGTACCCTGACTGACGTCCAGCTCCGCAGCCAATTGCATTTCGCTCGGCAATGCCTCACCCGGTTTCCAGATATTTTCAATGAGGCGCTGGCGGATGATGTTGTCCACCTGCTGGTAGAGAGTTTGGCCACTGTTTCTCTTGCGCCGGGGTCTGTTTGTATTTGCGGCTAATTTTTTTGGTGATGGCATTGCTTCACTTTTCAATCTTCTTGCAGCTGTAGATGAGACATTGCCTCGTCTTTTTGATCAAGTACACTGTTATAAAGAAGAAAGGAAAAAAATGTCAGAGACAACCATTTTAAAAGTTAATGATCTAAGCGTGCATGCTCGGGGAGACGGTGTGGAGACTATGCTGTTGGCCGCTAAGGATGTTTGTGGTTCCCGCATCACGACCGGGTTTACCAGTTTCCCGCCAGGACGGGAGGTTCCCGTTCACAAGCATAATTGCGATGAACAGGTAACCCTGATTGAAGGGGAAGCCGTGGTCGAAATTGAGGGTAAGACGACGTCAGTCAGCGTGCGTGACACCACGTATATCGAAGCTGGTACCTGGCACAGGTTCATCAACACGGGCGGGGGCCGGATGACGATCCTCTGGGTGTATGACACAGAAGAAGTGACGCGGACATTTCAGCGGTCGGGCAAGACTGTCCAACATCTCTCAGGTGAAGACGTGGTGACGCCCCAGTGAGTGGTCCGGACAGGTATTCCAAAGACCAGCTTTCTGCCTTCATTGCGTCGGTTTTTGCGGCCTCCGGTATGCCGGAGGATCATATTGGCGTAATCGCAGATCTGATGGCTGAGGCGGATCTTAATGGCTCGGATGGGCACGGTATTTTTCGTTTGCCGGGATATGTCCGACGCATCCGTGAAGGTGGCCTGAATCTCACGCCCAACATCCGTGTCGAGAGCGAGAAAAGCGGCATGGCTCTAGTGAACGGTGACAATGCCCAGGGCCATCTTGTGATGAAATTCTGTGCTGAAAAGGCTATCGAAAAAGCGAAGGAAAGTGGGGTTGCCTGGGTTGGTTCCAATCATTCCAACCACGCCGGGCCGGCAAACCTCTATGCTAAAATGCCTTTGGCACATGATATGATCGGTCTCTACGTGGCTGTGGGGAATGCCAATCATCTACCCCCTTGGGGTGGCACGGATATGCTTTTGTCGACCAATCCCATTGCGGCGGCTGTGCCGGGTTTGGAGGAGCCGCCCATTGTCCTCGATATGGCGACCACAGTGGCGGCCTATGGAAAAGTAAAGACAGCGGCGCAGCGTGGGGAAGACATGCCGGAAGGCTGGATGATCGACAAACAAGGCCAGCCGCTCACCGATCCTACGCAAGCGGAAGACGGGTTCCTTCTGCCCATCGGCGGTCCCAAAGGATACGGTCTGTCACTGCTGTTTGGCTTACTAGCCGGCACGCTCAATGGGGCGGCTTGTGGTGAAGATGTAGTGGATTTCAACGCGGATTTTCAAACAGTTACCAATACGGGCCAGTTTATTGTGGCCATCGACCTAGCGGCCTTTGGTGACGTCAACGGCTTCAAACGACGGGTAGATGGCATGATCCGGGCGATTAAGGCATCTCCGACTTTGCCGGGCTTTGATGAGGTGCTTCTTCCGGGGGAGGCATCGCGGAAAAAGCGCAAGGACCACGAAGCCAATGGCATCCCCCTGCCAGCGGCGCTGGTAAAAGCTCTGAATGGGTTGGCGGTAGATGTGGGAGTTGAGCCGCTCTGACCTCCGGATCAGATGATGGGGAGGACAGATCCTCTACCGGAGGAGGAGCTCATGCTAAAAGGCAGCTAAAGAGGGGCTTGCCTATGCTCTCCCCGCCCCTCTAAAACCTCTCCCTCTTTATTGAGCATCTACATCAGTACCGCTACTTGTCGTGTTTGGTGTTTTCTAATCCTCATAAAACTCTTCGGGATCAATGGGCAGTGAAATCTCTCTGCCGAGTTTGGCCGAGCGGTCCATGGCCATGGTGTGGAGGAGATTGGCATGACCTTCTGCTGCCGAGGCATGCGGCGTGGGCACGCCCATCATGATACGGGAGAACCAACCGAGGGTCTCCTCCCGCATGGGGCCATGGAGCTGGTCATTCCAGAGATCACCCGGCGGGTAAGAAGTCATAAAATCTACGTGTCGGGGCGGCGCTTTATACCCGCCCGAGACATAGCCGCCGCCAATTTCTTGGGTTGTGGCGAGGACGGTATCCCTGTGCGTATCTTCGATATCGATCACACCATCGGTGCCGACGATACCAATTTCGAGGCCATAGACTGAGCCCGGCCAGATTTCTGGCAGGGCCCAGCATATATTCATGGAGAACAGCGTGCCATCCTCGAAGGTGAAAATTCCAAAAGTGGAATCCTTCGTGCCCCACTCGTTTAACACTTTGTCCACCGACCGGGCGAAAACGGATACAGGTTTCTTGCCTTCCAGCAGCCACATGGACATGTCTAGCGAATGGGTGCCTGAGACCACCATGGGAGTTAAATTATGTCGGGCATTGGTCTTGTTGATGGTCGCGATTGGAACCATGCGGTTCATAAAGGCTCGTGTGGTTACGGTGTGGACATCGCCGATTTGGCCCGTTTGTAACCGCTCTTTTACGGTGAGGAAGCGGCGCCTGAATCGCTGGGTGTACCCGACACACGCATCCAGGCCAGCGTCCGTAATTGCTTTTAGGATCTGTGCAGACTCCCTGGCCTCCGTGGCGAGCGGTTTCTCGATAAACAGTTTATGCCCACGTTCCACGGACAGGAGGGTGGGTTCCGTATGTTTGTTTTCATCGGTAATGATCATTACCGCGTTGACTTCCGGTCGTTTGATTAGCTCATTGAAATCGTTGGTATAGAAATCGGCGTTGGTGTCTTCGGCCAGTTGCTTGCCCAACACGTCATTAATATCGCAGAGCCCAAGCCATTTGACGCCGGGATATTCCCGCGCGAATTTTGCCCGGATACGGCCGATGGTGCCGCAACCCACTATGGCCAAGCCTATTTCGTCTACTGTGTCTGTCATATTTCCGTCGTCCCTAATGTGTTTCGTGTTGGTTCATGAGGTCTGTTATGCTGTTACTGATTTGGCGTCGTCGTTTCAAAGGATACCATCCTTTTCCGCCACTTCTCGTTCTCTGAAGGTTTCTATGGCGTCCTCCACCCGGGCATTATTGTCCATGGCCCAATCTCTGAGCGCATTCAAGGCCACCACCAGGGTGTCGCCTAATTCGGTAAGGCTGTATTCGACCTTGGGTGGAATAACTGGATAAACGGCCCGCGACACCAAGCCGTAGCTCTCTAATTCGCGCAGCGTCTGGGTGAGGACTTTGGCAGAAATATTGCCAATTTCGCGGCGAAGTTCCGATGGCCGGAGCGTGCGCCCGTTCAATCGACGAATGACGACGACATTCCACTTATTGGAGAGACGGCCAAGCATTTTTTGGAAAGGTCGGGACTCTTCGAGCGCTCTGATCTTTTCCGGCGGCAGGTGCCTATATTCAGGAATGGTTCTCATTAGGTACAAATTGTTGAAGTCGCAGGCTGACAGAAAGTTTCTTTCCTCTCACCTAGAAACGACTTCCTTTTATCACCTTAGTTACCGACGTGTACATACTTTATGTTCTTGGTAGTACGCGTTAAGGTGATATCGTCGTGTTGTGACCTCTATCGAAATGCAATGACATGATCGAAATGCAATGACATGATGAAAAAGAAGACGGTAAGATCAGTCAGTAAAAATCAAAAGATCACTGTCGAGAAGCAAGGGTGACCTTTTGGTCTCCTACTATCGAAACAATAATAACCGACCGCTTGAAGATGATAGTTGCCACGCTAATGTGACGTTCGACTTGTTGCGGTTGTGTATCCTTAGACTTCTTGAGTAGACCATATGGGAGGTATTAAATGCTCAATATAACCAAAACCATGATCACAGCTCTCGTGGCGGCGCCGTTGGTGGCAGCTGGCTCGATGGTGAACGCCCAGACCGTGAATGTTGGCGCGGCCGCGAATGTCGGTGGTATGATCGTCTTCGTCGCACAAGCTAAAGGATTTTTTGCGGCCAATGGCATTGATGCAAAGGTCGTTCTGCGGAACACGGGCGGCGCTTTGACAAAATCTCTTCGTGCTGGCGAAATGGATTATGCACCGGCAGCTTTCACGAACCTGCCTGCCGCGCTTGAACGCGGTCTGAACCTGCGTGGGTTTGTAGGCTACACGGGTGGTTCGTTCCTCAAGCCCACCAGCGATAATTTTGTTGGCATTGCAGCGCGCGCTGGTACCGGTATTAAATCCATCCAGGATCTGCGCGGAAAAAAAGTTGGCGTGACCTTCGCCAGCACCGGTGATCTCTATCTTCGGACGGTTCTTGAAAAGAACGGTATTAAAACCCGCGACTACAAACGTATCAATACTCGGCCACCGAGCCTTGTATCAGTGCTCGACACGGGCGGCGTTGATGCAATTGTAGCGTGGGAACCGAACCTGACCCGGGCTCTTGATAAAATCAAGGGCTCTCAGTTGGTGCTTCGCGGCGGAGACTATGTTTGTTTCTGTGCTGGCCTGCACGGTTCTCCTGAAAAAGTTTATGGTGATCGTAAAAAAACGCAGGGTGTGGTTGATGCTATGGCGCAATCCGCGGCGTACATTCGGGACATGAAAAACCGGGATGAAGTGGCTCAAATTGGCGCCCGCTTCCTTCGCGGCGTGTCCACTGATCTCATTAAACGTACTATGCCGAACATTGTTTATGATGTCCGCATGGGCGAGAATACCAAAAAGGCTTTCAATTTCTCTGTTAAGCAGTTGATTGCTCAGAAGAAGATGAAAAAACCTTTTGATCCGGATAAATATTTTGATTTCTCTTTCATCACCAAAACGATGAAAGATCACCCGGAATGGTTCGCTGACCTTAAAAAATAAGTTCAAGCGACCCATGTAGCTTGGAGCTGGCGGGCGTGGCGGCTGTCCCGTCCGCCAGTAACAACACTACCCAACTCAAAATAATGAGCCGACCATGAATGCTATGAACGCGAAACTCATTGTCGAGGGCCTATGTCATCACTATCCGGATGAATACACCGGTGAGTCGGTGCATGCGCTCGAAGACATCAATCTCGAACTTTATGAAGGTGAACTGGTATCCGTGGTAGGCCCGAGTGGTTGCGGCAAATCCACGTTGCTGAATATTCTGGCAGGCCTGTTGCCGTATAAGGTCGGCACTGCGAGCGTTGACGGAAATATTATTGAGGGCCCTGGACCCGACCGTGGGGTCGTATTTCAGGAACACGCTATTTTACCCTGGCGGACGGTTTCTAAAAACATCGGTCATGGCCTGGAAATTCGCGGTGTTCCGAAGGCGGAGCGGGACCGCCGTGTTCAAGAGTTTATTGATTTGGTGGGTCTAACGGGTTTTGAAGACAAGTATCCCCATGAACTCTCCGGCGGAATGAAACAACGTTGCCAAGTAGCGCGGACGCTCTGCTCTGATCCGGTGGTAATGCTGATGGATGAACCCTTCGCGGCAGTGGATGCGCAAACGCGGATTACGCTCCAGGAGGAACTCAATCGCATCGCCCAAGCAACCCGGAAAACGATCTTGTTTATTACTCACGCGGTCGACGAAGCTGCTTTTCTTGCAGACCGTTGCTTAGTCTTTTCGGCGAGGCCTGGCCAGTTGAAGGAAATCGTTGAGATAAATATACCGCGGGAGAAGCGCATTTGGGCTAATATGAATAATGATCCGGAGTTTATTGCNGCCCGNGATCGCATCCTAAAATCGGTGCGTGAGGAGGTTTCCGTTGCAAAAGAAGAGTAACGCTGCCTTCCAGGCCCAACCGGGGCAAAGAACCGCATTCGACCGGTTTATGTGGCAGTTTAACCAGCTGTTGAAAATAGACGCCATGAATCTCGTGATCCTGGTCGTTGTGATATTGATAGGCTGGTCGATCATCTCGGAATCAATTCCTAATCCCGCACGCTATCTGCCTTCACCCCTGGCAGTGGTACTATCTTCCGTAGACATGATGGTGAAGGGACTGTTGCCAAGTTACTTCTCTGATACTTTGGTGCGCCTTGTCATTGGCAGTGCCATCGGGCTTGCCGCCGGTATTCCCTTTGGACTGCTCCTTGGGTTGAACAGAACCGTTGCCGATATGTTTCATCCGATGATGAACTTTTTTCAGTCGGTTTCAGGGATTGCGATTTTCCCGATCGTGGTGATTTGGTACGGTAATTCAGATACCACGGTGCTTATCGTGATCCTCTACACGAGTTTTTTCCCCATAGCTTTCAATGTGCTATCAGGGGTACGAGAAATACCCATCCGTTACGTCAATGCGGCGAGGACCCTTGGCGCAAGCCGCTACCAAGTGATGAAGGATGTGCTCTTTCCAGGCGCCATGCCCCACATCGCGACCGGATCACGGCTGAGCATAGGCTTTGCGTGGCGGGCTGTGATAGCGGGTGAAATGCTTGCCGGAAGGCAGGGGCTCGGTTGGATGATCTTTACTGGTCAAGATACAGACAGTACGGCAGAAGTTATTTTAGGGATGGTGATGATCGGGTTAACCTGGATTATCTTAGATCATTATCTACTCCGGCCCATCGAGGCGGATACTATTGAAAGATGGGGGCTTATACAACGATGAGTATTCTATCGGTTGTCTCCATTTCCGTTCAACGGCGTTTCGGGCGTCAACGATTGCGTAAAATTTTATTGGGCTCTGTTCCTTTTTTGGTAATGATCGGTATCTGGCACGCGAATACNGTTTTCGAATGGCTGCCGCCGGTGTTCATTCCTTCTATCGGTGATGTCTGGGAAGCCATATTTTTCTTGCAGGAAGACTGCGCGGGTTTCGTGCCGCTTATTATGCTGGATAACAGCTGCCTGATGTCGACNCATATTCTATCCAGTGTCGGCCGTGTGATACTGGCAGCGATTATNGGCCTGCCGTTTGGCATTGCGTTTGGAATTCTGGCCGGAATGAACCGGACAATTTCNAAGTTCCTGGANCCGGTGGGCGTATTTGCCAACTCGATTTCTGGCATTGCCTGGATCCCGCTTGCCATTGTTTGGTTCGGCGTGGGCTGGGTGACGACGCTATTCATCATGCTTAATACTATTTTTTGGCTGATGTTCTTCAACTCTATGCTGGGGGTTCGTAGTGTAGCCCGGGTGTATGAACAGAGCGTACTCACCATGGGGGGTAGCCGCTGGGACGTTATTCGTCAGGTTTATCTTCCGGGCGCTATGCCGAGCATCATCACAGGCATGCGCATGAGTATGGGTTTTGGCTGGCGGGCACTGATTGCTGCTGAGATGATCGGAGGTGATAGCGGTCTCGGGTTCATGATCTTTACCTCTGCGGCTGAGTTTAAAATAGAAGAGGTTTTCCTCGGTGTAATCGTTATTGCAATCATTTTTATGGCCACGGATAAATACTTATTAGCGCCGCTGGAAAAGTGGACGGTAGAGCGCTGGGGCCTAGTTTGGAAACCGACATAATATGGCACGTGTACAATTAGACACTGATGGTAATGAGCTTGAGGGTGAGTATGAGTCTGGGATCGTTGAAGTTACAGGCTTCAAACGCCGGCGCTGGTATCACCGGCGTGATTTTCGCTTCGTTGCCTTTGTTATTGCATGTATAGTAGCCTTTCAGTCCTATGGGTTTGCTACTGGACCTGGCAAGGTCACCGATAAACTCAAAACGGCAATGATAAGTGACAATAAAATGGATGTTTTGGTATGGGCAAAGTTTCCCGCCGAAGCCTTCCATATGGAAATTTATCAAGAACTCGGAGCGTTGAGCGGTGAGCAGGATGGAGCGGTTCGGGTCGGCGGCGTTATGCCGCAGGGCGTTGAATTCCTGGCCCGGAAATATTGGATCGATAAAATCGATCTGGCCCCGCCTAGCGATATTCCAACGGTCCAACGCCCGAACTAAGGCGGATCCACCCCGAGGAAATAACTCCTATCCAGCGCGATAGGGTGCGTAAAACAGGCGAGGTCACAAGTAGGCCATATGAAAAAATCCGGGGTTCGATAGTCATTATCTAGGGGGCTTGCGGCCAGGGGTTGGTTATTGTTGTCTCGTTAAATCCGCTGGGCCCATACGACTGGAAAGAGATCACTACTCATCGGGTCGCCGTCCTTTAGGTTGGGTGTTATTAAAGGTTTCGCCGTTCCTGGCCGGGGATCGTACCAAGCATCCGCTCCGGTATATCTTACAGTATAGCCCCGCCGACGGACGTCATCTCTTTGGTTTCCGCCAGCTCCATGCACAGTCATACCTTGGAAGGCAATGACGTCTCCGGGATCCATGTCCCAGGCAATGATATCATATTCCTCTCGCGCGGCCTCAATATCAGGCATTTTTTCATAATCTGGGTTTTCTTCATATCCGGAGCCATCTGCACCTTTTTCGACCTCTCCAAAGTTTTCGGGTTGAAACCAACGGTCCCATTTGTGGGAACCCCGAACAAATTCTAGCCGGCCATTTTCTTCAGTGGTCTGATCCAGTGCGAGCCAAAATGACACGACGTCCAATCCTCGAACCGGCCAATAAGGTTGGTCATTATGCCAGCGGGTTCGGTTTGCGGTCCCAGGCTCCTTAACGAAGATTTGATCGTATAGTAGGTTTACCCTGTCGGTCATGAATAATTGCGCCGCGATTGACGGCAGGTCCGTCTTAAAGCAATAGGCTTGGAATTCAGGGTCGTTTTGCCAAGTTCGGAGGTTGCCATGAAACCGACCTTTCCCATCCTCAGTTTCGTAGCTGTGACAAAACGGACCGGGGTCCAAGATATCCCGCTCAATCGCCCCTGCTACCCGATCTAGCCACGCACGAGAAATCACATTTTTGAGTAGAACAGCACCGTCGTTTTCATAAGCATCCACATCAGTTTGGATTAAGTTATAGGTCATTTTTCTGTACCCTCTATGATTTTTTGGTCAGTACTTGATTTTGGGGAGCGTTCGATTTTGTATACGTTTGGGATGATTGTAACCCTTTAACCAACGGCATACTGATCGTTGTCTTTTATTTATATTTACGTTGCTTCTAAATATTATCAGGAAATACTAACAAATTTTTTTGAACCCACCCGTTGAAAGTTTGAGCCGCTTTGATCAGTATTTTCGATCAAATTGTAGTTATTAATTCTATTCCGTTTAACCGTTAAAGGCCTCCCTAGGTCTCCTAAAAATTCAGCGATAAACAAATCTCGCAACCGAGATTTTATCACGGCAATACATATTGACTGATTGGGGTGCTTGCTTCCTAATGAGCTCGAAGCATTCAGTGCTTCTTGCCAGATTTTGGAACGTCAACGGTTGACTTGGATTGTGTCATGAAACCAGCGCCATTTGCGTATGAAAAACCCGGCACCATGGCGGAACTTTTTGGCCTGCTCGCAGAGCATGGAGCCGATGCCGCCATTTTGGCCGGAGGTCAAAGTCTTATGGCGACAATGAACATGCGCTTGTCGGCGCCTGAAATACTTGTCGATATCAACGGTTTAAAGGAACTGAGCGGGATATCGGTCTCTGCAGACAAGCTTAGCATCGGTGCGTTGACACGCCACTGTGACGTG
>NHHQ01000077.1 GCA_002170915.1 Rhodospirillaceae bacterium TMED167
AATACGACTCCTTTATCAATGGCCTGATTGAAGGCGAAAAGATCTCCTTCCACGAATGGGAGGCAACCACCCCCTATTTCGAAGGCTGCCTCCCGATCGAAGTCATGGCTGCGCGGGGACCGGAGACCCTCTCGTTTGGCCCCATGAAGCCGGTTGGCCTGACCAACCCCCATGCCCCAGACATCAAACCGAAAGCAGTGGTGCAGCTTCGCCAGGACAATTCTCTCGGCACGCTCTACAACATGGTCGGGTTTCAGACAAAGCTGCGTCATGGTGCGCAGGTTGAACTTTTCAGAACCATCCCCGGACTGGAGAATGCCGAATTCGCCAGACTGGGAGGGTTACACCGGAACACGTTCATCAATGGTCCGAAACTCTTAACCCCCGATCTAAAACTGAAGGCAGATACTCGATTTCGGTTTGCCGGCCAGATCACAGGCTGCGAAGGATATGTTGAAAGCGCGGCAATCGGCCTGCTGGCCGGGCGGTTCGCAGCTTTCGAGCAAATGGAGCGGCTACATCCCGCGCCGCGACGAACAACCGCACTGGGGTCATTATTGGGCCACGTGACCGGCGGCGCGGATCCGGACACCTATCAGCCCATGAACATTAACTTTGGTCTTTTCCCACCGTTACCTGCACCGGAAAAAAGTGAAACGGGAAGACAAATCAGGCGGTTAAGAGGAAAAGACCGGAAAGCAGCTTATGCCCGCCGGGCGCTCCAGGAGCTTGACGGATGGATCGCAGAATTCAACTAGATACTCGATTTCTATGACGGGTCCCAACCAAAGGCCATCGCTCACCCGACCGCTGTTTGGCGCCGGCTGATCGCCCCTTTTGACCAGACACATCAGCCCAATCCCAACTTTGTTTGGCGAAGCGAAAACGCTTAATACGGTCAATTAATCATTCTTGAAGGCAGAAATTTACACTTCACCTGCAATTTGTTTCCAAACATCAATAACGGCGCGCACGCCTGTATATTGCGGGCGCGCCCAAGATGTTCCCTGTGGTCACCGCACTCGACATCATCAATTTTGATTGGGCCGCACGCTCTAACCACATCTAAGACGGAACACAAATTTCTGCTAGTACACTCCGAGCCTCGCCCTAAGCCAAAGTAAGAGTTGTTGTTTAGCACGACTTTGGCGGAGAGCCGGCGCTGACGGGTCATAGTTGGCACGCGCCATTTTGGTCAAATAAGACCGGCATATTGGACGCAAGAGAAAAAGGCTCGGGACCGCGATATTATTATTTGCCCTGAATTGGCCGGCTTCTTCGAGATGACTTCCAGCCGCCTGGCAGACCGTTTTTACTGCGTGCCGGACATCCTCATCCATGACCGTGAGGTCCCGGCCAGCTGGCAAAAGAGACTCTGGCACGGGGGAGCGGCCCTGCCTTCCCAACGCCGGCACGGCCCGCATCAGGCCCGTCATTGCCCAGGCCAACCCAAGGGCTTCCGCTTCGGGCGCAAGTGCATCCCTGTGCCCAAGAATTTCCAATTGGAGCAAATTCAGGGCGGATGACGTGCCGCGGGCATAGGCCTGTAACGCCTCTATGTCCGCCGGCGGCTGGTCAGAGAGATCCAACAGCCTCACTTCGATGAGTTCGACAAACAGAGCCTTGGAGAGATTGCGCGACCGGATCACACCTGGGAGATGTTCCAGCACATAGTGACCGGTGAAGTCTTTCCGTGAACCGTCAAAGATGCCCTCAATGGCATCACGCCACCACTGCAACCGCATCTCGCCAATCAGAGGCTCCGTCACCATTTCCCGTGTNCGGGCGAGTTCCAAATTAAAGGCAAGCAAGGTGAACAGATCCTCTCGNCGGTCCTCCGGCGCAAAAAGTGTGCAGATAAACCGGTCCCAATCATGNCGGCGGACTTCAATGGCTGAGAGTGATAGGGGCTTGCTCATACGGTCTTCTGCCATAAATTATAGGTGCGGGTCAGCCCTTTTGACGATAAACACCGTTCATCGCCCCACAGACTAACCGCAAATAATATGCCGAAGGAGATACAGTGCCATCCGCTGACCATCACGTTCATGTTATTGGCGCCGGTATGGCCGGGCTAGCCGCTGCCGTACGGTGTGTAGAGAAGGGACTGCGCGTCAGCCTCTACGAATCGGCGAATCAGGCGGGCGGGCGGTGCCGGTCATTCCACGATGGTGTCCTGGACCGGACTATTGATAACGGAAACCACCTGCTCCTGGGCGGAAATCCGTGTGTGTTCGACTATCTTAAGACCATTGGCGCAAGCAGTTTGGTGACGCCGGCACCTGATAGCTTTCCATTCATCGATTTAACATCCGGAGAAAGTTGGACACTGCGCCCCGGAAGCGCAAAGCTTCCTCTATGGCTATTTCTGCCGGGCCGGCGCATTCCAGGCACCCGCATCAGCGATTACCACGTGTTGAAAAAACTCTCAGCTGCCCAAGACCAAGATATCCTGACAGACTATGTCGACCCGACCAGCACCATTTTTGAACGCTTCTGGGACCCTTTGTGCGCCGCAGTCCTCAACACGGATGCGCACGAAGGATCGGCTAAACTGATCGGCCGGATTCTCGACATGACGCTCCTTAAAGGGCCAGCTTTTGCCCGCCCCTTCCTAACGCCCACTGGCCTCTCCGCTGCGCTGGTTGATCCAGCGCTGGCGTATTTGCGGCAACGGCAGGTGCATGTGGCACTCGGAACCCGCATTAAATCTCTTGGCCTGAGAGAGGACCGAGCAGCACATTTGGAAACTGGGGATAGAACAACAGACCTTTCTCCAACCGACCACCTCATTCTTTGTATACCTCCCCATCAGGTCCACTCTCTGCTCCCGGAAGTCCAAGTGCCGACGGCAACCCGACCCATCCTGAACGTGCATTACGGCCTAGATGAAGAATGCCCGCTTCCTCGAAATGCGGCATTTATCGGTGTCATCAATGGCATAAGCCAGTGGATTTTTCGACGTGGAACAACGCTCTCTGTAACGGTCAGCAGCGCCGCTGCTTTAATAGACAAAGATGCAGAGAAGTTATCTGATCACATCTGGCAAGAGGTCGCCTCCGTCATCGGTCGGCCCGACATTCCCCAGCCACCCCATCGGGTGATTAAGGAAAAGCGCGCGACCATATGCCAGACTCCAGCACAGATTGCTCTCCGGCCTGATTCGGTAACAAGATGGAAAAATCTCTATTTGGCGGGGGATTGGACCAATACCGGTCTGCCGGCAACCATTGAAGGGGCTGTCCAATCGGGTCAGGCCGCAGCAGATAACCTTTTAAATTCATTGGACTAGCTAAACCGGTCATGCGCGTCCATTAAGGATTAAGTAAGGCTAACCCAATAGAAAGTTTCTATACCTGTACTTACTGCTATGGTTCGAATTACAATATGTAATATCCATTATAACTTCAGGAAATTTTATAGGGTAAGAGGAGAGAGACATGGGAAATCCTTTAGATTCACTCACCGGAACCGTTGTACTCGGTCTAATTATAACTGTCGTCATGGTGTTGCTCGTCAACGCTATTGGCGCCTAGGGCAGCTGGAAAGGAGACACGATTATGGAATTCGGTTACGATTTTTGGGTATTCATCGTTCGCTGGTTACACGTGTTAAGTGGTATCATGTGGATTGGCCTGCTCTGGTACTTTAACTTTGTCCAGACGCCAACCGTTCCGACCATACCGGAAGAGATGCGGCCAGCAATACCAAAACATATTATGCCGGTGGCATTATTCTGGTTCCGCTGGGCAGCGCTCTCAACTGTAGTATGGGGTCTTATCTTGGCATGGATGAATGGTTATCTCAGCGAGTCATTANCGCTCGGCCTCACGGACGGTGTCGCGAAACATGCCTCCATAGGTTTCGGCATGTGGATGGGTTTAATCATGGCGTTTAACGTCTGGTTCATCATCTGGCCGAACCAACAGAAAGTAATCGGGCTGGTGGAAGCCAGCGCGGAAGAAAAACCAAAGGCAGCACGGGCGGCGGCTCTCGCGTCCCGCTTAAACACCGCGCTGTCAATTCCGATGCTGTACTCCATGGTATCGGCACAGAACCTGTATTAATCGGGTCTGAGAGAAACACGGAAAACGGGGTCTTCGGACCCCGTTTTTTTATCTCGAGTTCCCCTCGCGGGGGCAGAGCTACTTCCTGCAAGAGAAGGGCCGGTCTGTCTACAGTAGCTGGTAAAGGAGGCCGCTCAGCTCGGCCATGCGGTGGGCGGCAGTGTGATGTGCCAGAAAACGGCGGTATCCCGCCTCGGCGATGGGAACTGCCTCTTCAGGATGGGCACTAAATCGATCTAAAATACTAGGCAGCGCATCTAATGACTCGAAATATATGACCTCTTTATCCGGCTCATATAGCGCCAGAGAATCCTTCCGCCAATCGGTCACGGAGAGGGCGCGGCTCGCGGTTATCTGAAAAACCCTGTGATGACATGATCGGGGCCAAGGCGTGGCGTTGAGGTTTACAGTCGCAGCGCAAAAAACCGAAGACAAGTCATGCCAGTCACGGCCTTCATGCATAATAATGTTTTCCCGGTTCAAGGCTGCTGAGCCAATCCCCGTGATATGCAACGCCCGCTCGCCAACGGCGTGGATGACGAGCTCGCGCATCAGAGCCTTTTGTTCAAAATACATGGCATGGGATATTTTGTTNAAGGTGTCAGTCTCGGCATCCCAAGCGGCCCCGATGGCCTCGAAGACATCAATGTGATCGCCGGTATCCTGGACCTGCTGCATTACCCTATCAGCCGTGGCGTGCATGTCTGGGGACCAGCCCTGCCGCCATTTTTCCCGTTCTGCGGCCAAGGAGTTGACGGTGGCGGCAAAGCTGACGTGACAGACATATAGCGGATCGGGTTCAACCGGCCTGAAGATTTCTGGATCAATATGCCACGGCGGCAGATAGAACAGGTTCTGGTAGCCGAGGCCTGCCATTTGTTCGATCACGAGCGTATCGGCGATGAACAGGCCCCGATGATTGGATGTGTCGAGNCGCNGNAGCANATAGACATGTTTTATGGGATTNTCNGTCCACAAACTCACATAGGGCAGTCCCACCTCATCCATCCAGAACGGACCTTCNGAACTCAACAAAAAATTCTGTAANCTGTTGCCCCACAGAACGGCCACATCNAAGTCGAGACGGGATACAATTTTCNGGTAATCNTCNTCCGGGANGATATCATNCACATAGATNACTTCGTGGCCCATATCTGCGAGAGCCTGAAGCGCCGGCGCACGCTGNCCATCCCANTGNCTCCTGAGNAGGGAAAGAATNCGGAGNGGNCGGGAGATNGANTTGCCGGTTCTGTTNGTGATTAAACGCATNNATCTTCGCCTATNTCCCCGCGCGCCAGTCTTGCTCCGNCCCGCCGNNGNTCGCCNGATAGGCGATTAACNCTGGATGNTCGTAACACTGATCNAGGTCGAGATAATTATCNCNNAANACCCAACGGCGNAAATCCGGATCNTCGANAAAATAGNTNAAGGTGGTTNCGTATNCCNNTNGCCAAGCCCTCTATAACGGCCTGNTTCANATCATCCGGTGCGTTCCCCCAATCCCGGAAATAGCGCCTCGCAATGTCCGTGACCTCAGCGTCCGTGGGATTTGGATATGCCTCACCTGACTGGCGGAGCGTCTGAAACGATCGTGCATAGCCGGTGGTTTCAAATTTTTTCGCCACTGCCGCCAGGGTGAGGCGCTCAGGCGGAATGATATGTCGGACAGATGCCCCTGGATGATAGGCTGCCATGTGACCGCCTGCAGCAATCGCCCGTCCCGCATAGACCTCTCCATCACCATGGAAATGGAGAAGTTCGCTTGGCATCGCACATGGATGAAACCCCCCAACTTTCATTAACAGACTCCGGCGCGCAGAAAAATTACTCCCCCATACGAAATTGGATGGAATTTCGCGGACGCTCTGACCACAATCGAGCATACCGAGAAACGGCAGTGTCATACCGCCGGGGTCGCCCAGCTCCATGTGATCAAGCCAAATGGGTCGATCGGCCTCAAACTCAATACCGATGGGGCCGGTTGCTAATCCAACTTTTGGATCCTCATAATTGGCGGCCAATGCGGCAAGCCAAGTACTCTCAGGCCGGACATCATCATCGATAAAACACGCAATGCTGCCATTTGCCACCTGTAACGCCCGATGCCAGCCAACCAGCTGACCGGGCCGCCGGTCATAGAGATACTGGGAATGACTGAAATCGCCAGCCATGTCCTCCGCGACTTCCCGGGTATGATCGGTTGATCCATTGTCCACGACAATGACCTCATACCGATCCGAAGGATACGCCTGCGCATTGAGAGACCTCAGACCCTCTTTCAAGCTCTCGGCCCTGTTCCGCGTGACGATCGTCACTGTAAAATCCACGGCTATAGTCTCCCCTCTTCTAACAATTGATCCGCTATCTTCCGGATCCAGCCGGATAAAAATCCCCGGTGTTCACGCACCGTGGATTTGGTATTCTCGGAAATTTCCAAGGACTGGCCGTCCGCCGAAGAAGTTCGAGCAAACAAAAGAACACATTTTGTCATCACGTCGATCGCTGTATCCTCTCGTCCCAAAACAAGGGCGGCTGAAATGCCTTCACCGCCATAGCGAAGTAAGAGGGGCGGGTATAGATTAACGGCCATGAAGAAAGCCCTCAACAACGCCTCTTCCCGGCCACCGAGACGCGCAAACGTCTCGACCGTGAGCCCATGGGCAGCAAAATTACCGCCATCCAAAGCGACCGCTTTCTCCAGATTGTCCAAGGCACGCGCTGGCTGATCATTTAGGAGGTCTGCGGAAGCCAGATAGGTGCGGGCCGCGCTGACCACCGCACTTAGAACCGGTGTGATGGCAGCGGGTGTTCGAAGAGCCTCGGTAGCAAGCCGATAATAATCTGCATAGTTAAACATATCTGAGAGCACGCGAACCCGATGACTGAGAAGGGCATCGACTGACGCCTGAAATTTGAGGGCCTTGTGATTTTCAATCAAGTGCCCGAAAACCGCGCCAGCTTCGTCTTTTACGCCAAAGACCCATAGAGCGCGCGCCAAATTAAACGCCAGCGCTGCATTGAGTGGATATCGCTGGATCCCCTCCCTGAAAAACTTAAGGGACAGCTGTGCAAGCTTTTGGTTGTTCTGCGAGAGGATGGCGCCGTAGAAGCCAGCACAGCCAGCCGCGTTAAAATGTTCTGCTGTCTTTGGCGCTCTCATATTCAAGCTCATGATTCGGCTGTAGACGCCGATGCCCATGTTAACCTGATAACCGCGCTGCTCAACAGGTGTATGAGATGGCAGGTCTGGTGGCGTTGAATTTGTGACTCCCAGACTTATGTGGAACAAACAGAATTTTAGAAAACGCCCTTCCCTGCCGGGTGAGGGCCAAAACAGATCCTGCACTGGAGAAGACCGCTCGACCTGGATCTCTTCGGGTAGGAGGTTTCCGTCTGAGGCACCGGTTCCAATGACCTGATAAGCCGCCGCTGCCGCTCCCAAGAGGTCGCGGCAGATACCAGTCTCCGGCGATAGCGCGACCGCGCCCTGCCTCAGGACATCCACGGCCCGTGTTTGAAGGCCTCCGCCATAGCGCCAGAAGAGCGGGACTGCGCGGGTTCGCCGCAGTTTTTCCGAAAAAGCCGCTTCGGGAAAATACCCATCTATAATGGCGACCCTAAGATCTTCTTGCTCCAAGGTGGCAAACCGAAAAAGATGCTGTGCTTTATCCCGCATATAGGGCGCGAACGCCCGGCCCGTGAAGAGAATATCATACTCGATTGCGCCAGGCTTTGGTGCGGTGGGCTCTGGTTGGATATACGTGTCATGTCCGGGGAAGGCCGCAACCCGGCCGTCATAACAGGCGCTCAACTCGGAATGCTCCGACGCGCTGTTGGTGACCAGTAAATGCGCGCGCGCGAGATCGCCATACCGATGCGGCAAAAAGTAATCATGGTCGCCGACCCAGACGGCGACCGGAATCCCGCAATCAAACAAATCATCGGGCAGGTAAGGACCAAAACAATCGATCACCACGGAAAGCACTGGTGAGAAGTCAGTGCTCTCTGCGTCCAAAAATGCCCGCACGGTGCTTCCAAAATCGTCCGGCGTCAGCTGAAGGTGACGCACATTAAATCCGGTTGCATTATCAAAAGGACGAGCCTTGGCTGAACCAGGCATGGTGATCATCAGAATATCAATGAGGCACCCCGCCTGTCCCTGAAACTCGGCGGCGATATCCGTGTTCTGGCCAAGACACCAATGGGCGTAGGCCTGAACATTCTGGGCACCATCCGTCAAAGCGGGCAATGCCTCCATCAGAGTCAGCCCCCGGCGTATGTTGCCGCCCATAATCATCGATAGCGCATAATGCGCAGGGTCAGATCCGCGCGCCATGTCCAACGCAACGGGATAGTTGCCTGCGTCGAAGGCATCTCGGGCGCTGGCAAAGCCAACAGGCTCCTTGGGCGGGCGGACAGGAGGATCAATCCGGCTGTTCGGGACGATCTCTTGCCATACCATGGAAAGGGTAACTATACGGGAACAAGGGCCGCTGCAACCCGACGCTCTTCGGTCAGAAGAACGTTATAGGTGCGGCAGGCCGAGCCGGTGTCCATGGGCTCCAGAACGACGCCCTTCTCTTTGATCATTTCCCGGAACACGGGCGGGATGAAAAGCGTGACCGGGCCACAGCCGACCAGAAGGATGTCCACAGGAGAGGCGGTATCGAACACCGAAGAGAACGCTTCCAGCGTCGGCACGGTCAAGTCGCCCGGCTGCCAGACAACAGTTTGCTCAGGAAAGATGATGACCGGATGATCGTAAGTCTGGTCGGAGATAGTGAAGCGGCCATCTCCATAACTTTGAATGAGCTGGCGCCCCAGAGGGACCGCAGGTGTGATATCAAATGACATTTGATTATTATACGCGGGGCGTCAGCGCGGGTGAAGACTTACTCTGCGGGTTCCTGAGCCGTCGGGGCGGTGTTGGTATCGGTTCCCCGGTCAACGTTCAGGTACAAGAGCAACGGCACGGCCAGACAGATGGACGAATAAGTCCCGATTAAAACACCCCAGATCATGCCGAAGCTGAAACCACGAATAACCTCACCGCCAAGGACATAGAGCGATCCAAGGGCCAACAATGTGGTGACACTGGTCATGACCGTTCGAGACAGAGTTTCGTTGATGCTGTTATTCAACAGCTCAGGGAGCGGCATGGTTTTATATTTGCGTAAATTTTCTCGCACCCGGTCATACACCACCACTGTATCGTTGATGGAATATCCGGCAATGGTCAAAATGGCGGCCACCGTCGAGAGGTTGAACTCCAGACCGGTTAGCGCAAAAATCCCGATCGTCGTTACCACGTCATGGGTCAGCGCGATAATGGCACCCAGACCAAACTGCCATTCAAACCGGAACCAGATATACGCCAATATGCCGAAGATGGCGAAAAGCACGGCGAGCACACCATCCCGAAACAGCTCCTGACTGACCTGCGGGCCGACAAATTCTGTTCGACGGTATTCAATATTCGACGGCAATGTGGCTTTGACCTTCTCAACAGCAACCTGCTGAGCCCCCTCGCCGCCCTCCTGCTTCTGGACACGGATGAGGAAATCGGTCACCTCACCGAATTCCTGGATGTTAATCTCACCAAGCCCGAGGGCGGACAGATCACTCCGCATCTGACCAATATTGCCAGGGGACGGCGTTCTGATCTCGATCATGATACCGCCCTGAAAGTCGATGCCATAATTCAAACTGCGCGTCATGAACAGTCCAACGGAAAATGCCACCAGGAGGGCGGAGAATATAAAGAAGGCTCTCTTCTTCCCGATAAATTTGAGATCAGGTTTTTTGGGCAGAAGATGAATTGGTTTCAACATGGCATCCTCCCCCTAAATCGGCACTTCGGTCGGTTTGGTTTTGCGAATCCAAGCCACGACAAGCAGCCTCGTTAGCATGATCGCCGTAAACATCGATGTCACGATGCCAATCATGAGCGTCACTGCGAACCCTTTTATGGGACCAGAGCCGAACTGGAATAGAATGGCGGCCGCAATCAAGGTCGTGAGATTCGCATCAATAATCGTTGTGATGGCGCGGGAATATCCTGCATCGATGGCAGAAATTGGCGTTCTTCCACCCCGTATTTCCTCACGGATCCGTTCAAACACCAAGACATTGGCATCCACGGCCATTCCAATGGTAAGCACAATACCCGCAATCCCCGGAAGTGTCAGCGTGGCTTGCAGAGCGGAAAGTGCCGCGAGGATCATAACCATATTCACAAACAATGCCACATCGGCGAAAAACCCGAACAGGCCATAAATAATAACCATAAAGACAACAACCAGAACCAGGCCGATCACACTGGCGACCTTACCCGCAGCGATGGAGTCTGCGCCCAGCCCGGGCCCGACGGTGCGTTCCTCGAGAATTGTCAGGGGCGCTGGCAAGGCCCCGGCCCGCAGCAAAAGGGCCATGTCCTGAGCTTCCTGGGTCGTAAAGTTTCCGCTGATTTGGCCGCTTCCCCCCAGAATGGGCTCTCTGATAACCGGCGCGGTGACAACTTTACCATCCAGCACCACTGCGAACGGGCGATTGACGTTCGCGCGTGTGACATCTGCAAACCTTTTTCCACCGACTGTATCAAAGCGAAAGGTAACAACGGGCTCGTTGGTGCGTTGATCAAAGGAAGGCTGCGCATCAATCAAACGGTCCCCCCCCACGGCAACACGTTTCTGGACCAGGTATTGCCGGGGCTCATTTTGACCCGCAGCATCCTCCGTCTGTTGCCGGTCGCCGTCCAAGCCCGGCAACAACCGCGCCCCCGGCGGAATCCGGCCTTGGATGGCGTCGCGCAGCGACGCGCCGCTTTGATCAAGCAAATGGAAGGTCATTTTAGCCGTCCGGCCCAACAGCCGTTTCACCCGCTCCGGATCGTCCACGCCCGGCAATTGAAGCAGAATTCGGTCGTCTCCCTGGCGCTGAATGGTTGGTTCTTTCGTCCCGGTTTCATCAATCCGGCGCCGGACAATTTCGATTGATTGCTCGACTGCAGAACGTCGGATTTCTGCGAGCGCCTCTTCATTAAGCGCAATAGCAATCCGGTTGCCGTCGACACTGATCTCTGTGCCCTGTTCAATATTTGTCAACACGCTCTGGGCTTGGGCCAGTTTCGATGCTTGCCGAATTCCGACGGAGACGCCATTCCCGCGCGTGCCAAGGCCTGTGTAGCGGATGCGCTCCTTTCGAAGGGAGATGCGGACCGCATCAACCATGGCGTTGAGCCGCTCTCGAACGACGGCGTTTACCTCCACTTGCAGCAAGAGATGAGAGCCACCCTGAAGATCAAGGCCCAAATTAACCTGTTTGTGCGGCAGGAAATTGGGCAGGCTCTGTGCCGTCTTCTCGTTGAGAAGATTAGGCGATGCGAACAGGAATCCCAGCGCCACAATAGCTAGGACGGTGATCACCTTCCATCTGGCGAAATAAACCATCGTGTGCGGCGCTTTCCTCGGCTTTCCCGGTGGCTACTTGCGGCCGCCGAAGAGACCGCCCAAAAGACCGGTGGGCTGATCCTGTTGACCAGGGGCACCTGCTCCGGCTGGCGCAGTGCCGTCTTTGGGAACCACACCCGCGATCATGCCGCGCTGCACACGCACTTTAATGCCTTCCGCTATTTCAACCGCAACCTCTTGATCGTTGATGACCTTCGTCACTGTCCCAAGAATGCCGCCACCGGTGACGACTTTATCACCCCGACGGACCGCAGCGAGCATTTCCCGATGTGCTTTCGCTTTTTTTTGCTGCGGCCGAATGAGAAGAAAATAAAATACGGCAAAAATCAGGATTAAAGGCAGAAACGCCCCCAACCCGGCATCACCGCCTCCCGCGGCCTGAGCATACGCCGGTGATATAAACATGTCGTGGCTCCCTAAATTCATAAATCCCGTTGTGCGCGAAAATATAGTCGGAGGCGCGTTCAATGCAAACCAATCCTTTGGGATTTACGAAAATTGGCGCGTTGAAGGAGTTATGCTACCACTCACCCATAACTATTCAGTCGGTCTTTATGGAAGAATAAGATGAAAAAAATAACCGTCATTCTCGGCACGTCCCGGCCCGGAAGCTATACATCTAAAGCGCTCGCCCTGATATTGGATGAATTTGCCAAGCACAAGGGCGTTCACGTGGACCTGATCGATCCGTCCCACCTAACCTTGTTGTTCCCCGGCCAAGACGGTAACAGAAAGGATCAGGAAATAATTCAGGAGATGGTTACTCAAGCGGACGGTATCGTATTTTCCACGCCTGAGTATCACGGCAGCATGAGTGCTGCCGCCAAGCTCATCATCGAAAACCTCTCCTTTCCCTCGGTTTTGGCGGATAAACCGGTGGCGATGATGGGAGTTGCCACCGGCGGCATCGGGGCGATCAAAACGCTGGAACAATTGCGCCTGACACTCTCCCACATCGGCGCCATCGTGTTGCCTTTCCCGGTCAGTGTGGCACGCGTCCAAAAAATCTTTACCAAGGACGGCATCTGCCAGGACGAGACCATTGAGAACCTGCTGCGCGGCCTCGCGGATCGCCTGCTCGAGTACATTGACGGCTAACATTCATATGGTAGGGTTTCGCGGCTTGATGAGCGGGAATAAAAATTAATGAGTGAGCATAGTCTTGAACCGGTTTTAACACGTATCGCCGACGCCCTGGACCGTCTGGCGCCGCGCCCCGTGACACCTCCGGAACTGACGGGCGCAGACGCCTTTGTCTGGCATTCTGACCCGGAACGCCTCGAAGCTGTTTCGGACGTCAGCCGAATTGACCTCGACCTTCTTCAGGGGATCGAGCAGCAGACACAAATACTTTATGACAACACAACGCGCTTTTCGGAGGGCTTGCCCGCCAATAACGCCCTACTGTGGGGCGCACGCGGCACCGGCAAAAGCTCTCTCATCAAAGCCGTGCACGCGCGCATCAACGAGGAAGATGGCGCTGACCTTGCGTTAGTAGAAATCCACCGGGAAGATATTCCCACCCTCCCGCAACTGCTGCATATCCTAAAAGACGCTGGTCGTCGGTGTCTGTTATTCTGTGACGATCTCTCCTTCGAAGTCGAAGATACCACATTCAAGTCCCTAAAAGCTGTACTTGAAGGCGGCATTGAGGGACGGCCGGAAAACATCATCTTCTATGCGACATCAAACCGTCGCCATCTGATGCCCCGGGACATGATCGAAAACGAACGATCAAGCGCTATCCATACGGCGGAAACCGTCGAGGAGAAGGTCTCTCTCTCGGACAGATTCGGTCTGTGGCTTGGGTTTCATCCGGTCAAACAAGATACCTATTTTGACATTATCGAGGGTTATGCCACGGCGTTTGACCTTGACATCGATCGCGAACCCCTACGCGCCGAGGCGCTTGAGTGGTCCATGACCCGAGGCTCTCGGTCAGGCCGCGTGGCCTGGCAGTTCGTGCAGGACTTGGCAGGCAGGATGGGTCGAAAGATCAGGTAGGAGGGCTACCCGCCCGGTGCCACGCGGTTGGCCGTCCGCCGATTGGCGCGGCGACTGATTTGGCGGATTGGATCGACCGCCTTATTCCCTCGCCGAATTTCAAAGTGAAGTTGCGGGCGCCCGACATTGCCCGAATCTCCGACCTTTGCGACGACCTGACCTCGTTTTACTTTTTGTCCTCGCCGCACCAGCAGGGTCTCGTTATGGGCGTATGCCGTTACCCAGCCATGGGCATGTTTTATAAGCAAAAGATTGCCAAACCCCCGGAGTTCATTCCCGGCATAGGCGACAATGCCGGATCGCGCTGCACGCACAGACGTGCCCCGATCGGCCAAAATGTTCACACCATCATTTCGCAACCCATA
>NHHQ01000078.1 GCA_002170915.1 Rhodospirillaceae bacterium TMED167
CACCCGAAGTCCTGCAACGCCAACAACCACGGCACCGTCGATTGCGTGCAGGACTGCAGGCCGCTCCCGACTCCAGGCACCACCGACCCGTGCGCTCTTTACCAAGCTTGGCAGTTCTTCGCCAATGGCACGATCCAGAACGGTGGCCTGCAGAACGTCACAAATCACGCTCGCACCGGCACCGACAAGTACTTCGTGTGCCTCACCTCTCACCAGCAGGGCGCGGGCAAGCCGGCGGCTGTCAACTCGTTCAATTGTTCCACCGACCCGAAGACTGCGGCGACCCAGAAGTGGACCACGACGACCAACAGCGATGGGAGCATCACGATCAAGCAGAACGGCATGTGCCTCGACAATAATTTCGCCAAGCCCACAAACACCAGTACCACACCAGCATGGCTCTGAGCTTTTCTTGAGAAGAAGGAAGGGACATGCACATCCCCGGCAGTCGAATTAATTTCTCGGCAAATTCCGACAGTTCTTCCCGTTCCAAGGCGGATATAATTTGTTGATACCTAGCATTTGCCACCGGTACGATTGTCTCATACATCTTCTGGCCCCGTCCCGTCAGGTAGAGCTCATAACTCCGTTTGTCGTGCATTTTTCTGGTTCGTTTGATAGCCGCGGCTTCTTCAAGTTTCCGGATGGCCCGGTTAACGGCCATTTTCTCCATTGACCAGCGTTGGGTGATTTCATTAGCTGTCGTCCCGGGGCGTTGATTCAGCGTGAGAATGACCCGCCACTCGGCAAGGGTGATATCAAATTTAGGCTCGACTTCCGTTGAAAAAGCACGTGTCACCCGATTCGACAGAATATGGATCATGGAAAGCACATTCTCTGATGACGGGAAGGGCTGCTTGCTCATACATAAATCATTCAGGAGCCAAGCCAGGCCAGTAGTTAAGGTGCATCCGGCTGGTTGGCCGGCAAGGCTTTTTCAAATGCGGGCAGAGCATTGCATGCTTCCACCACTCTCGATACGGACGGGAAAGCCGAGAGATCCACCTTGTTCCGCTCGGCGTTCGCAACCTGGGGTACCAAACAGGCATCCGCCAGCCCTGGCTGAGCTCCGTGGCTATAGGGCCCACTGGTCCCATCTTGGAGGACTTTTTCATAAGCCCCCAATCCCAGGTAAATCCAATGTTCGATCCATTTATTTTGGTTCTCTTCTGAAATACCCATTTCTTTACCCAAGTAGAGCCGAACCCGGAGATTGTTGAGCGGATGGGTATCACAGACCACAATATTGGCAAGGGCGCGCACGCGCGCGCGGCCAGCCTGATCCCGTGGCAGCAATGTAGGCTCCGCATAGGCCTCCTCCAAATATTCCATGATGGCCATAGACTGAAAAAAAGTCAGGTCGCCATCAACCAAAGTTGGCACCAGATTCTGCGGATTGATGACGTCATAATCCTTCCGGAACTGCTCACCACCGCCCTTGGTTAGGTGAACGGCCTGCTGTTCATAGTCTAGGCCCTTGAGATTGAGCGCAATGCGCGTGCGGTATGCCGCTCCTGAAAAGAAATAGTCGTAGAGTTTGATCATAGTATCCAGCCTCAAATAAAACCTGCTTAGGAGACCATAAAACACGTTCCGACCTGCGACAAGAAAGTCGCCTTATCGCACGTCCCTAAAAACCTCAGCCGCGACGCGAAGGCTTTTGATTCGGTCTGGATTGCTGGGCGGACTGCCCTGGCGCAAGCGGTCAACCAGCACCATCCCATGAATGACCCTCGCCCACGCCGTATATTTTCCCTCAAGATGCCGCGCGCGGCCCATGAGTATAAAGAATTGGCTGTCCGCAGTATCAAGATTGGTTGCATCCCGTTTCATCCCGACGATGCCCCGGATAAATGGTGTTTTCGACAATTCCGCCCTAAGTTTTTGACCGCTCCCGCCGCGTCCTGTGCCCGAAGGGTCTCCGGTCTCCGCAGCAAATCCTGATTTAACGCTATGGAATTTTAGACCGTCATAGAAATTTTGACGCGCAAGCGCCTTGATCCGGTTGACGTGATTAGGCGCAACAGCCGGCATCATCTCAATCATAACGCGGCCAAAAGAAAGGTCGAGAACAAGTATGTTTTCCAAGTCCCTGCCTTTCAGGGCAGCGGCTTCCTCCGCCGTTGGGGAAAGCACGGCGGTTTGATCTTTCGGCTTCTGAAATATTTTTTTCGGGGGGGGGGCGAGCGCTTTTGATTTAGAAGGCAGGTTTAGTCCTTTGTCTCCGACCGCAGCAAGCATGCGGGACACTGCTGACTTCATTGCCTGGGAAACCTCCGTGGAAAATCCGACAGTGGTGGACCGGCCTACCTGATAGACCTGACCTTCTGCCACGATAACGGTACCCGACGCAGACTCAACTTGAACGGCTCCTTCGTGCACCGCCACTTGAGTGCCGCCAGGTGAGGCCAGAATATCAAAAACCGTTCCCCGGATCCCAAGCACGGCGCTTGGCGTTTTGACCTGGAGGTTTGTCTTAACGGCCTCCGCGGAAGCAAACCGGAGAACGCCCTTTAACATCCTCAGTGATCCCGCAACCTCAGATTTATTGGCGTCATAAATCATCCGATCTATAAGTACATCTGATAACTCACCAATTATGAGCTTGGATTCGTCCAGAAATCGAATGTCCGTGCTACTGTCTCGGCCTGTCCGTATCCTCTGATTTTGGTATACCCGATCTCCCTGCCGAATTGATCTCGAGAGCGATTTCCCAAAGACTTTATTCACGACTACTTTGGTCTGGCCAATATAACCAGGCGCCGAGACAGCCTGCCAAGACAATATAACAAGAATTCCAACGCTCAGGATTGCAGACACAAGCGCCTTAAAGTAAGTGACCACAGCCATATTAATCTCAGCAAGTCCTACTTAAGTTTTATAATGACGTTCCCTGATTTTATTTTGGTTGTTATACAAGGTTAAGCCAAACAGGTGAATCTAATGTTACCGGATCTTAAGCCATAGTGTTGACTGGCTCTGCAAGGAAGCCAGATTCTGATCGTCACTATCTCCGGGTTTCCTTCATGAAAATCAAAATCCCGACCATATTTCGATCAGTAAAGACATTTTGGAGAAAACCCGAATTATCTATTGTGACCTTTTGGGTCTAAAGACAGGCTTGCTGCCTCAGATGAAAAGTATTGGTTATTGGCTCTATGCAGGTGAAGAAGCGATCATTCATCTGGGTGAACGTAACACCTACACCGGTCATGGCAAGGCCAAGGGGCTAGCTACTGAGACATCAAAATCACGGGGCAAAGCATCTTGGGAAGTTACAGAGGAAACCGGCATGGACTATAACTTGGTATTGAGGATTAGAGACACTGCCAGCCATGTGCTGAAGATGAGAGAAAACAGCATCGCCTATTGGGGCCGCCGTCTTGCAGACAGGGGCCTCTAACGGGCCTTTATCCGGGTCCCCAATGGTTTGATTTTAGACCTCATTGCACAGATCTAGGCCCCATCGCCCATATAGGAGTGCTCGGCCGCTGACCCTAGCGCCAACATGCGCCTCCAAGATCTCAGCGAGTGTCAACAACGCTCGCACTTCCATATTCATCACAACCAGCGCATTACAACTGGATCAAATATTCTGTCATGCTGGCGCCGGTCGTCCATCCATCCACATAATGGTTTTTGATCAGTGGGGCGGTTCGCTATCTCCCTCACCGATCCAGCGTTGCATCAGCACGGTATCTACCCAGCGGTCATGTTTATAGCCCGTTGATGGCAGAAGTCCCACCTGTTTAAAACCGCATCTGGCATGCAGATTGATCGACGCGTGATTATCTGAGTCTCCGATCACCGCAATCAACTGTCGAATGCCTAGCTGGTCACAAACCTGAAATAGGTCAGAAAGAAGCCGCACCCCGATGCCCTGTCTCAGATAATTCGGAGACACATAAACAGAATTCTCAAGCGTATAATCATAGGCTGCGCGCTGACGGTAGGTGGACGCGTAAGCATACCCGGAAATCACGCCATCCGTTTCAGCTGCCAAGAATGGATGTCCGCGCTCCTTGATGCGTTCCATCCGTGACCTTATCTCGCCTTCATCGGGCGGCGAGAGTTCAAAGGACGACAATCCATTTAGAACATAATGACCATAGATGCGCCCAATATCTCCGACATCTTGCACGTTTACGTCTCGAATGATTGTTGGCATTCCATTATTCATCCTTGCGTTTGTCTGTTTGAATTCCGCCCCGCTGGGCAAATCAAGGTTTGACACTTTCATCATTCCACCGCGCGTCCCAGATCAACCAAACTTCTCCGCCTCTCCCTGCCAGTGGTTAATATCCCGGCAATCTTTGATTCATGGTTTCGTAACCACTTGCTCACTAAAGTTTAATGTAAACCCCAGGAGATCTGCAATGAACTACGCAATTCAATATCATGATATCAGTGGTGACTGGCTCATCTTTGACATCGGCGACGGCTTCGAACTCGTCGGCATCCATAGCACGGAAAAAGACGCCAAACGTCATACGAATCAGCTCGAAAAAGCATTCGCAAAACGCGCCCAGTGGAGTAGAGAAGCAATGTATGAAGCCGCATAGCCACTCGTTATCCTGCTAATAATTCAAGAGGCGAGACTTTGCCAGCATTACCGTACTGCGATACTTAACCGCAGAAGAGTCGTTGAAAAATAAATTGGATAGTTGCGGCGCAACCCCCGGCCAGGCTTTTCACTAGGCGTTTTAACTCCAGAAGGTTGGAATACGTCTCGACGTCCAGTTTTTTCTTAACATTAGCACGGTGAAACTCGACTGTGCTTTCGATTATACCTAATTTTTTAAAACTCAGGTTGATGGTGAGACTGGCAACAATCGCATCGTAAAACGGATGTTCCCGCTCGGTAAATTTCTTCAGCCTATCACGAAGGGATTTGCGCCGTAAATTCTGTATTCTTTCCTGTTTGCTAGACGTCACAGCCCCAATAACAGCTTCGATAAACTCGGGGGGCCGACAGCAGTTTTCCAAAAAATCAATTGCACCGCTCCGGATGGCGGATATGGCCTCCGAGATGAGACTGTCGCTTCTGACAAGGATAATAGACAAGGATATGGCGCGGTTGGGATCTTCTTTTAAACATCCAAGCCCATCATCTCGGGCATTTGATGGTCGAGAATGATATGCCCGGTCTCAGAGATGTCGGCGGCTTCCAAAAATATTACGCCCGACCTCTATATTTGAGGCTGAAACCTCGCTCGCCTGACCAGGCCAGACAGAATGTTCCGGTGATCCGCATTATCATTAANGATNAGACCTTNCTTCGAGTTGGCCATCAATTTGCCATATCAGAAAATTACATAATTTTATGTGGGTATATGCTGTGAGGGGCCGCCCGAAGTTGCGCACTCCATCTTCAGGGGTTCATTAAGCCAAGCTACGGATATCACAAATTACTAGTTGCGAATAAATAATATAGCGAACAGTAAATATTTGGCTCGGTCAAAATAACGCCAGGAGACATGCCAACTGCTGACAAGTTTGCGTGTCCGCAACCCCCGTGATGTTAGAGGGACAAAAATGCCGCTGAAACGCTGTCAACGCCGCCTGGATATCCGACACGTCATAACCGACACGGGCCAATTCGGCCTCGGCGTCAAACTCTTTGCCCGGATTGGGCAAAGCCAAAGTGTCTGGCCAGATTCCAATGCCGTTAAACGCCAGCTTCGGCCAGTCAAACAACTCACCCGGATCCATCTTCCGCACTGGCGCCACATCCGAATGTCCAACCACGTTGCGGGATGGAATGGAATGGCGGCGAAGGATATCGCTGCAAAGGTGAATCACCGCTTCCATTTGAACAAATGTAAAGGCCCGGTAGCCGGCGTCGTGGCCAGGATTTTCAATCTCCACACCGATAGAGCGGGCATTAATATTTGTCGCCCCCCGCCAGGAAGAGACCCCTGCATGCCAAGCTCTCTCTCGTTCATTTACCAGTTGGATCACGCGGCCCGTCTCCGTGACCAAGTAATGAGCGCTGACCTCAGCATCAGGATCAGTCAGCCGCCTAACGGCTGCTTCAAGGGTTTGCATGCCCGTATAATGCAGCACAAGCATATCGATCATCTGCCCCTCTCGGCTGTCATAGTTGGGGGAAGGGTGGTCAGTAAGATCCATGCTGAGACTCCGATGTCCGCTGCCCTGATTCTTGAAGGTGCGTTCGCCACTGGATGATCGCGACACCCACCAAGATGATGGCAGCACCCGTCAATCGGACGGGAGTCAAATCTTCACCCAATATGACGACAGAGGAAGCAATCGCAAAAAAAGGGTTTAAGAATGCAAATGGCATAATGGTCGAAACACCGTACTTACCTATTAAGTAGTACCATAACCCATATCCGGCAATCGATGCGCCGAGAGCAGCAAACACAACGGTGCCCCACGCCAACGCATCCGCGGTTTCAATGGCTCGGACCTGCCCCGTTTCGAGCACGGCTGAGATGACAAAAAATTGAGGGGCGGAAAAAATTGCAATCCAGGCTGCAAGTGTCATAGGGCTCACGTCACGGAGTTGCCTGATCTGAACGGCGGCGAGCCCCCAAGCCACCATAGAGGCCAGAACGATAAACAAATGGATAATACTGCTGGACATATCCGGTGCCCCGGCAATGAGACTCACCCCAACAAAAGCAATCACCATGCCGCCGGTCCGGCGCAACCCGAACACTTCTCCCAGGAACAGTCGCGCAAAGAGCACACTAAATACAATCCCCAGCTGAAAAATAATTGCCGCTACCGAGGACTCTACGCCTGACATACCAACAAAAAAGAGCCCAAAATGAAGCGTGCCCATGGTGATGGATAAGAAAAAAACTGCTCGCCACCGACCGGCCGGCGGACGCACAAACCAGGCCAGAACCAAAGCAACAATGGAAAATCGTAAAGCCATCATGAGCAGAGGCGGAAAGTGAGCGACCCCGGTCTTCACCACAACAAAATTAAACCCGAGCAGGAATGTGGCGAGGACCGCGAGGGTCAGGTCTTGAGGGCGGAGAGGCAGCTGGAGCGTTCGGGTCGCTAACTCAGCGCCCGCTCTTTCTCAATTTTTTCGTATGCCCCATTAATTTGCGCCATCTTTTCATTGGCCAGGTCGATGAACTCTTGCGGCATACCTTTAGCGATCAGTTTATCCGGATGATTTTCAAAGATGAGCGTGCGGTAGGCTGATTTGACATCTTTGTCGCTGGCGTTCCGTCTGACACCGAGAATTTCGTATGGGGTCTCCTGATCGTCTTCCAAATGAACGGCTTTGATGCGCTCGAATGTAGCAGGAGGAAAGCGAAATTCTACCGCCACCTTTTGCAGAAATTCCAGCTCGCTTGGCTGCACTACGCCATCTGCAAGCGCAATTTGAAACAAACCGCCAAGCAGGCTTTCCAGAACTGCCGGTTCGTGTGCAAACATCTCCCCGATCTGCGCGGCATAGGGTTCGAATCCTTCCGCATCCTGGCGTGCTTCGTCAAAGAGACGGCCGACGTCCCGAATTTCCTCACTGGAAATGTTAAAAATCGTCTTGAACGTATTTATTTCGTCCCGGGTAACCGTTCCGTCCGCCTTTGCCATTTTTGCGCTCAACACAATGACGGCGATGGTAAAGGCGGTCTGACGGGTTTCAATGGACGAGGGACTAGAGCCCTGGCGTTTTTGCCCCCGCGACCGGTCTAGTGCGTGTCCGGCCACAGCGCCGAGGAGCGCGCCGAGAGGCCCGCCAACAGCAAATCCGGCGACGCCACCGATCACTTTTCCCCAAATACTCATTCCGAATTTAACTTCCTTTTTTTAAGTGTTGAAAAAATACGCTATGCTAGCGCTACGATTAATGCGGCAATGTTGGCAATACTACGGCATCAGACCACAAGCGGTCACGAACAAAGAGATTTTCTCAGAAGGCTTCCCTACGGGCAAAACATGGACGATCTTGAGGCAATTATGAATATCGCCTTGGAATATCAGAACCAGGGGCGATCCAATGAAGCTGAAGCCATCTATCTGAAAATTCTTGAGATTGATGCGTCAAACGCGGAGGCGTTTCATCTCCTGGGCCTCGTCTATCACTCGAAGGGAAACTTCGATGACGCGGCCGAGGCCATTGGCTCAGCCATTATCATCGACCCCAGCATTGCCGAATTTCATGCTAATTTATCAGCAACAGAATTATCGCGGGGCCAGCCTGCTTTGGCCAAAAGCCATGCCCGGCAAGCGGTCGCGTTGGACTCCTCTCTTTGCGTAGCCCACTATAATTATGGGAATGCATCTTTTGCACTTGGAAGGACGGACGATGCCGTCCGCGCCTTTCGAGCGGCGCTGGAGCAGGAACCCGCTAATGACTANTTTTGGGCAAACTATCTATTTGCCCTNAATTTTGCACCCTCCGCTACCCGGCAATTTATTTTTGAGGCNAATTGTCGGTGGGGCGAGGGCCTGACAGNGCTCGGCGACGGNACTTCTCATCATCCATCGGCCCGAAACAGGACGGTGACCCAAGCGCGCAAACTCAAGCTTGCCTACTACCTGCCCGAACTCGACCGGCATGTGACCACCCGGTTTTTGAACGCCATGCTGCCCTATCACGACCGGGACCTGTTTGAGATACTTATTTACGGCTCCCGATCTGACGGCGGGCCCGCACCAAAGTCCCTTTTCGATAGTGCTGATCGATGGGTTGATGTGAGCGGCCAGTCCGAGGAAACCATTGCCGTTCGCATGCGGGCAGACGAAGTCAATATTCTTCTACATCCCTGCACTTTCAAGGCACGGTACCGCACCCTGCTGGCATATTGNCCTGCCCCGTTACAAATCGCCTGTGTCAATCTGGTCTCTACCACTGGAATGAACGCAGCCACCCACCTTATTACGGATTACTATCTTGATCCGCCGGGCGAGACGGAAAAATACTACACAGAAGATCTCATTCGGCTCTCCTCTTTTAACGTTTATCAGCCGCCGCCCCAGGCACCTGAAACCTCCTCGTTGCCGGCTCAGGAAAATGGCTTTATCACGTTTGGATCATTTAATAATCCCGCCAAAATGACACCGCAGACGTTGTCACTCTGGNCAGACATTNTGATCCANCTCCCTAACAGCCGATTNTTCCTGAAACACCGATCTTTCGANCACGCCGATGTTCAGGAGGCGTTCNCCCGGCCNTTCCGGGAAGCCAACATTGANACCCAACGGATCGNGTTTGANGGGTTTTCNCAAGACAATNCNNAATATCTCGCCGCCTACCANAAGGTGGATATCGGTCTTGACCCNATGCCNTTTGGNGGCGGCACCACAACNTANGAGTCNATCTGGATGGGNGTCCCTGTGGTCACANNCGCNGGCNACACTCTNATGGGNCGNCTATCGGCCAGTCTNATGCACCGGCTCGGGCTCCCCGACTATGTATGCGATACCCCAGACGACTATGTCGAAACAGTTCTCAACCGGGCAAGCGATATGGAGCATCTCCTAACCCTGCGCGGATCGCTCAGAAAGACTGCGGCACAGACCATCTTCAATGGCCCGCGGTATGTCGCAGAACTGGAAGAAGCGGTTCAGGACCTGTGGCGGTCCGCTTCCCAAACCTAATCATCCCGCTTCTATGGATGAGATCACAACATACAGGGGAAAGCTACGGCTTTGGGGTTTGCAATTCGAAAAGGAGGCGGCAAAGTGGCGGCGTGACTGATCAGTGGCATATCTGGATCGACCGGGGCGGAACGTTTACAGATATTGTTGCCCGCAAACCGGATGGTACTCTCGTAACGGAAAAACTCCTTTCCGAGAACCCGGAGCAGTACCAGGATGCCGCCCTTGCCGGCATTCGCCGCTTGTTGGGACTGGGCCCCGAAGAGCGGATCCCACCGCAGTCCATCCAGACCGTCAAAATAGGCACCACAGTTGCCACTAACGCGCTGCTCGAACGCACGGGGGAGAGAACACTTTTAGTGACCACCCGAGGCTTTAGGGACGCCCTTCGCATCGGATATCAAAACCGCCCAGACCTGTTTGCCCTGGAGATTATCCTGCCGGACCAACTCTATGACGAGGTGCTGGAAGTACCGGAACGCATCAGCACTGAAGGCACCGTCCACACACCACTCGACGAAGACGCCGCCAGCACCGGCCTCCAGCACCATTTCGACGACGGCTATCGGAGTGTCGCCATTGTCCTGATGCACAGCTACCGGTTCACCAGTCACGAACAACGCGTGGCTGAGATCGCACGCGACATTGGCTTTACCCAAATATCTGTTTCTCATGAAGTCAGCCCACTGATGAAGCTGGTCTCGCGAGGTGATACGACGGTCGCCGATGCCTATTTGTCACCGATCCTCCGGCGCTATGTCGACCAGGTGCAGCGAGATCTTGAGGACGTCTCGCTGATGTTCATGCAATCCAATGGGGGGTTGACCAGCGCCACTCTGTTTCGTGGCAAAGATAGTATTCTCTCCGGCCCCGCTGCTGGTGTCGTCGCTGCCGCCGGGACAACTGCGATGGCGGGTTTTGACAAGGTGATCGGCTTTGACATGGGGGGTACGTCCACGGATGTGTCCCACTATGCCGGCGTGTTCGAACGCGCCTTTGAGACCCAGGTCGCAGGCGTCCGGTTGCGCTCTCCCATCATGCAGATTCACACGGTGGCCGCTGGTGGCGGTTCTCTCCTGCATTTTGATGGCGCCCGGTTCCGGGTCGGTCCGGCATCCGCCGGTGCAGATCCCGGGCCGGCATGTTATGGACGCGGCGGCCCACTTACAGTTACCGACGCGAATGTTTTTCTCGGCCGGATCCAACCCTCCCACTTTCCCCATGTCTTTGGCGAAGACGGAGAGGCCGCCCTTGATCTCCAAGCCGCTCGGCAAAAATTACAGGCCCTGACGGTGGAGGTGAATACGGGTCTGGGCAGTAATCTCAGCGCAGAGGAAGTTGCCGAAGGCTTCCTCAAGATCGCTGTCGAAAATATGGCCAATGCGATCAAAAAAGTCTCGGTACAGCGGGGATACGACGTGACCGAATACACACTGGCATGCTTTGGCGGTGCCGGGGGTCAGCATGCCTGCCAAGTGGCCGACGCCTTGGGCATGACCACCGTTCATATCCACCCCTTTGCGGGGGTTTTGTCCGCCTACGGCATGGGTCTTGCCGAAATCACGGCCCATCGAGAGCGAACCGTTGAGCAAAAGCTTACGGCCGGGCTGGAAACCACGCTAAATGACATTGCCGATTATTTGGCCGATGACATTCAGGCCGAACTCGCGCGCCAGGACATGGCCGCAGACAGGGTTCGGCTCCGCTATAACGCCCACCTTCGCTACACCGGCACGGATACAGCGCTCGACGTGCCTCTTGGACCAGCCCGGGAAATGGCACATGCCTTCCAAACCGCACACCGGGTCCGATTTGGATTTGCTGATCCTGGACGGGACATCATCGTGGGATCCTTGACCATTGAGGGAACTGGCGTGACGGAAAAAACATCCGAAACGAACATCACCGAAAGCACGCAGGCACCTCAACCTATAGATACCGTTCCACTTCATTTGGACGGAACGTCAGGCATGGCACCCGTTTTCAACCGGGACACGCTGTGCCACGGAGACACCGTCCTGGGACCGGCCATTTTGACCGAACGAACGGGGACCACCATAGTCAAACCCGGCTGGGCGGCCAAGGTCAACGCTCAGGGACACTTGATCCTAACCCGTCTTGCCCCCCGGGATGACGCGCCA
>NHHQ01000079.1 GCA_002170915.1 Rhodospirillaceae bacterium TMED167
GAAATCTTCCGCAATGTTCCGCTCTTATTGCAGTTATTTTTTTGGTATTTTGCAGCCCTCAAAATGTTGCCGGGGAAACGTGACTCAATCAGTGTTTTCGATATCGCTTTTCTAAACATAGAGGGTTTTGCCCTTCCTGCACCTATATTAGAGGACAGGTCGCTCTACGTTCTTTGGGCTATCATAATATCTTTTATATTGGCTATTGGCGTGTCGAAATGGGCAAGAACACGCCAAGCAAGAACAGGCGCACCATTTCCCTACTTAGCCGCAAGCATCGGTCTTATTATATTTATCCCTCTCGTCACAGCATGGCTTCAGGGGTTTCCATTAAGGTGGGAGATACCTGTATTCGGAAGATTTAATTTCGAAGGAGGTATCGCATTACAGCCGGAATTCACGGCGATGCTGTTTGGATTGACACTCTATAACGCAGCTTTTATCGGCGAAATAATCCGGGCGGGTATTTTATCAGTACACAAAGGACAAAGGGAGGCGGCCAGTTCGATTGGCTTAACACAAATGCAAGTTTACTCTGAGGTGATAGTTCCTCAAGCAATGCGCCTCATCATACCACCTTTAACCAACCAATATCTAAACCTAACCAAGTCAACCGCGCTTGCCGCTGCTCTCGGTTATCCCGACTTCTTTTGGGCTCTAAGCGGAGCTATTGCAGCTCAAACCGGTCAAGTTCTTGAATTACAAGCAATTACTTTGTTCGGCTACCTCGGAATTAGCCTAATTATTGCTGCTGTTATGGCCGTATACGGGCATGTAACACGAATTCCAGAGAGGTGAAGTGTTGAGCAGTACAAATTTTAAACCCTTCATTGAACAACAGCCATCGCCCCAGCGATCGTCTGGACTATTAGCTTGGATGAGTGAAAATTTTTTCTCTAGTTGGTTCAATACAATCGTAACTTTTATCCTGCTGTGGGTTATTTACCAAGTCGCTGGGTCCTTGATTAATTGGGGGATCATCAACGCAACCTGGTTTGGAGATTCAGCTAAATCTTGTCCTAACACTAACGGTGCTTGTTGGGCCTTTATTACGGAACGCTGGCGGTTATTCGTTTATGGCCTGTATCCGAATACCTTGTATTGGCGAGTTAATATATTTTATGGGGTTGGCTTGCTAACTATCCTGGCATTCGTAGTTTCTTTTGGGCCCGCTACCAAAAAAATACGTTCAATAATGTTTATTATTTTTCCGGTAACCGCATATGTATTTCTAGTAGGAGGTATATTCGGATTAAAACATATCTCTCCGGAGGATTTCGGCGGACTTTTGTTAACTTTGGTAATCGCAACAGTCGGGATTTTTGGATCAATCCCCCTAGGAATAATTCTAGCCCTCGGGCGCACATCCGATTTAACCATCATCAGTAAGGTATGCACCTATTTCATAGAATTCTGGCGTGGCGTTCCGCATATTGCCGTAATCGTGATGTTTGTTGCCTTATTACCAATTTTTATTCCAGATGGTAATAAAATCGATATTGTTGTCAGGGCTTTTATTGCCTTTGCCGCTTTTAATTCCGCTTATATGGCTGAAGTTTTTCGTGGTGGCCTACAGTCAATCCCGGTAGGTCAATACGAGGCATCAAAAGCGATCGGTCTGCCATATTGGAAGATGATGGGCTACATTATTTTACCCCAAGCTATTCGGAATTCAGTACCCGCGCTGGTCAATACCTGCATAAGCATTTTCAAAGAAACCACCATCGTACTTCTAATCGGATTCAGTGACTTTCTTGGAATTATTCAGTTGTCACTGGAGGATCCAAAATGGTTGGGGCCTCCTCACATTTTTACTTCAGCTTACGTTTTCGCCGCTTTTATATATTTTTCATTGGCTTATGGCATGTCTAAATACTCTCAAAGGTTAGAAAACCGCAGTAATTTTGACCATTAACCTCTAATAGGCAAAAGTTTATGGAACAGCCTGTAATTTTATTCGATAAGGTCAACAAATGGTTTGGTGACTTTCACGTGCTTCGCGATATCGACTTGGCCGTCGCTGGAGGCGAACGAATAGTGATTTGTGGCCCATCTGGGTCGGGTAAATCAACATTAATACGTTGCATAAACAGGCTCGAGGAGCACCAAAAGGGCTCAATAGTTGTTGATGGCATCGAATTGACAGATGATCTGAAACGTATCGATTCAATTCGATCTGAGGTTGGAATGGTTTTCCAATCTTTTAATTTATTTCCACATATGAGTGTTATTGATAATCTTGTCATTGGTCAGCATTTGGTTAGGCGATTACCAAAATCTGATGCAGAAAAGGTTGCAATGACTTACCTAGAACGAGTGAAGATTGCAGACCAAGCAGATAAATTTCCCGGCCAACTCTCTGGCGGGCAACAGCAACGCGTTGCCATTGCGCGATCTTTGTGTATGAAGCCACGGATTATGCTTTTCGACGAGGTCACCTCTGCCCTGGATCCCGAAATGGTTAAAGAAGTACTAGATGTTATGATAGATTTGGCCAAAGAGGGTATGACCATGCTGGTTGTCACTCATGAAATGGGGTTTGCCCGAGAAGTAGCCGACCGTGTCATCTTTATGGATGACGGACAGATCATCGAAGAGAACGAGCCCGCCACCTTTTTTGATCATGCGCAATCCGATCGCGCACAACATTTCCTCAGCCAAATACTGCATCAATAACGANAGACGGCTTCCCTCAAATGTNCAAATTTCCAACNGCTTTCGATCTGACGCCCATGCCGCCCTTTGTGGTGCGAGCAGGGGGCAAGCCGCTAGATGACTCGCTCATTAACCTCGCATCTAATGAGTCCCCGTTCGGGCCCAGCCCCCACGTTCTGGCATCGCTGGAGAAGCGGCAAACCCGGCTTAACCGCTATCCCGACATGGGNTCAATCGAATTGCGGNCCGCCATCGCCGACCATTTTAANCTCGAGGCCGACCGCATCGTTTGCGGAAACGGCGGGGACACCCTCATCCACGGACTGGCTGTCGCCTATGCATCTCGCGGCTGTGAAATCATCTATTCAGAATACGCCTTTATCATGTTCAGACGCGCTGCCCTGGCGGTTAACGCTACATCCGTCGTAGTGCCAGAGAAAAACCATACGTTTTCCGTCGACAAAGCGCTAGCTGCCGTATCCGATAAGACACGCATTATGTATATCGCAAACCCTAACAACCCGACCGGGTCTTATCTCGATGCGGATGAGCTTTTGCATCTCAGAGAGGGCCTGGCCGATCACGTCATCCTCATGATCGATGATGCCTATGTGGAATATGCGGAGGGGCTCGGCGCGCCCAACGCACTCGATCTAGCACGGGACCGTGACGACATTGTTGTTTTGCGCACTTTCTCCAAGGTGTATGGCTTGGCGGCTCTCCGGCTTGGCTGGGTTTATGCGCCGGCGGAAATTGCAGAGAATCTCAACCGGGTACGTCTGCCCTTCACCGTTAACGGTTTGGCACAGGCGGCCGGCGTCGCCGCTCTAGAAGATACGGACCACACCGACATGGTGCTTGCTCATACGCATGAATGGCTTCCCCGATTATCGGACTCTCTGTCGGACCTTGGGCTTGAACCATTGCCCAGCGTCGGTAATTTCGTGACCGTCCGTTTTCCTGATACCAAGAAGTCCGCAGAGTTGGCGCAAGCCTTTCTCCAGAGCCGCAACATAATTCCGCGCACCACGGCGGACTACGGCATGCCGGAGTTTTTACGGATCACTGTTGGCTTGGAGGAGGAAAACCAGGCCCTGATCTCCGCGCTGGAGATCTTTTTGAACGGTTAGTCGAATTTAGCGATCACATCTTTGGGCATGGGGATGGCCTTGATGCCTTTGTCGCTGTCCGGATCGATGACGACACAAGCGCGCACTTCCTTACCCTCAATGATAACGTTGCCATCTTTGACCACATTGTGGCGGACAACAAAGATTTTTTCCTTCCAATCATCCACCCAAGATTCAATGTTGATCTCGTCATCCATGCGGGCTGGCCCCTTAAAGGTCGCCGAGGCATCCACAAGCGGCAGGCCGGCAAGGCCCCGCTCCGGCCAGAAAGTCGACCATTCCATGCCGAGATCGTTGAACATTTTTTGGGTGGCGACGTCAAACCATTGAAAATATTTCGGATAGAATACGATNTGCGCCGGATCACAGTCACTGAACATCACTTTGATCGGAAGGTTAAATTTTTTCATTGGCATCCTGGCGTAAAACAAGACTTCGGGTTTTCGAATGTTCTAACTGTATGCTACATCGTCCGCAAGGTACCGACCATCAAGGAGAACAAAAGATATGAATGCCGCTGATATCTCCCCTAAACATTTCGACTGGTTTCTGGATGGGAAAGTCGCCACTCTGGTGCTGAACCGCCCCGAGCGGAAAAATCCGCTGACCCTCGAGAGTTATGCAGAGCTCCGCGATACATTCCGCCAATTAGTGCATGTGAAAGACGTCAAAGCCGTCATTTTCACCGGCGCGGGCGAGAATTTCTGCTCCGGGGGAGACGTGCATGACATTATCGGCCCTCTAATCAACATGGACATGGATGAGCTTCTTGAATTCACCCGCATGACCGGTGATTTGGTGAAAGCCATCAGGGCGTGTCCGCAGCCGGTGATTGCCGCTATAGATGGCATCTGCGCGGGTGCTGGTGCCTGCATTGCCATGGCTTCCGACATGCGATTCGGCACGGAACGCAGTAAGGTTGCTTTCCTCTTCAACCGGGTCGGACTTGCCGGTTGCGACATGGGGGCCTGCGCCATGCTGCCCCGCATCATTGGCCAGGGCCGAGCGTCGGAACTCCTGTTCACGGGCCGCGCCATGGCCGGTGATGAAGCCGAGCGCTGGGGATTTTATAACAAACTNGCCGCGCCGGAAAAGCTTCAGGCGGTCACCCGGGANACCGCCATCCGGCTCTCCGATGGTCCGACCTTTGCCAACAGCGTCACCAAGGTGATGCTTAATAAAGAGTGGAATATGGGCATTGATGAGTTCATTGAAGCGGAAGCCCAGGCCCAGGCCATCTGCATGCAGACCCAGGATTTTGCGCGCGCGTACCATGCTTTCGTCGCTAAGGAAAAACCCGTTTTCGAGGGAAATTAGTGGGCGGGTGGTAATCTTAGGCCAACCCCTGCAATGTCATAGCGGCGGCGTGATGGGCTTTCCGGAGTGCCGCTATATCGAGACCGGGAATGATGCCACTTTCCACCACCCAGTTTCCCGCCACCATAACTCTGTCTGCACGATGGGCACCACATAACACAAGCGCTGCGAGGGGATCCCCCGCGCCGGAAAAACGCAATTCGTCGAGCGAAAACATGGCGAGATCGGCCTGGGCTCCGACTCGAAGAGTTCCGATATCAGTTCGGCCCAGGCACCGGGCAGAACCCTCTGTGGCCCAACGGAAAGCGTCAAAATGGGTGATCGCATCCGCCCCTTCGTAGAGCCGCTGGAGGTACATGGCCTGGCGGACTTCCTGAATNAGATTGGAGCAATCCTGTGACGCAGAGCCGTCCACGGCAAGCCCCACGGGAGCGCCGGCAGCTTCCAGGGCTGGGGCAGGACACCGGCCGCTCGCCAGCAAATAATTAGAGCTTGGGCAATGCACAATGCCAGTGCCCGCGGTGCCTAGCCGAGCGATCTCGTCATCATTAAAATGAATGCCGTGCGCAAGCCAGGTGCGATCCGNGAGCCAGCCCTGTTGCTCCAAATAATCCACCGGGCGACACCCAAACATCTCCTGGCAGAACTCGTTCTCGTCCTCCGTCTCGGATAAATGGGTATGCAACCGGACATCCAGTGTTTTCGCAAGCGCCGCCGTTTCCACCATGATATCGGGAGTAACGGAAAAGGGCGAACATGGGGCCAGTGCAATCCGCACCATGGCGCCGTCTGCCGGATCATGAAAGCGCCCAATGACGCGCTCAGAGTCGGCCAGGATCGTATCTTTGTCCTGGACCACAGACTTGGGCGGCAATCCGCCGTCTTCCGCCGATAGGTTCATCGACCCCCGCGTGAGATGCACCCGCATCCCCAAGGCCTCGGCTTCCACCACTTCAATGTCCACGCCGTCGGTCAGGTTTTCGGGAAACACATAATGATGATCGCTGGCCGTGGTACAGCCTGACAGCAGAAGCTCCGCCAACGCCACGCGGACAGCCAGCCGAAACCCCTCCGGCTCCAGGCCCGCCCAGATGGGATAAAGCGTCTGGAGCCACGAGAACAATTTTTTATTTATAGCCTTCGGATGAGCACGGGTAAGTGTCTGATAAAAATGATGGTGGGTGTTGATCAATCCCGGCAGGACGACATGGGCGGACGCGTCAAATATCTGGTCCACCTGGTTCGCAGGTTCAGCGCCGGCGGCCACAAGTTCGATAATTTTATCCGCTTCGATGACCAGGCCATTTTCGGCGCTAGACGCCAGGATGGCCAGCGGTGATTTGATCCAAAGGGGCATCCCACCATCTTAAAGGGTACGGTCACTTTCGCAAAATCTCTGCACACACTTTGGTGTGGTCTGGCCTGGTTATCCCATATACACGGGGCGGGGCATCAGGTCAGCATAGCGATATTGCTCTTTGAGCATGGCCTCCACGAGCCGGGCCCGGTCGGCTTGACAGGCTGGATGATTCCAAAGGTTATGGAGTTCCAGCGGATCGTTGTCCCGGTCATAAAGCTCCCCGAAATCTTCTTCCACCCAGAGGGTCAGGCGCCAGCGGCCGTCTGTGAATGTGCGCACCTTAAAAAAGTCCTCCACATCCACATTCTCCGGCAGTTCGTCAGCTTCGATGATCACGCCGGTTCTGTCAGGCTGCCCGCCCGCCTGAGCGAAGCCCACGACATCTACCCCCTGGACACCGGTAAACGGCTGAAGCCCTGCACGGGCGAGCACGCTCGGCATAAAATCAATTGCACTTGCCAGCATATCTGAGCGCTGACCAGGTTGCGCTTCCGGATCAGCCCAGATCATGGGCATGCGAATAACCCCTTCCGTGTGCAAACCATGCTTCAGCATGATCCCGTGATCCCCCATGACGTCGCCATGATCAGACGTATAAATGACAATGGTATTATCGGCCAAACCGAGGTCATCAAGTTTAGCCAGGAGACGCCCGATACCGTTGTCCACCATCGAGATCATACCGTATGTGAGCGCGATGGATTCTCGAGCCTCTTGTTCATCCACGGCATAAGGATGCACGTAGGTTCGGTTAGCGTCTCCGGCCGCAAGGGCTTCCTTTAACCGACCGATAAAGGGCGGCGGGTCCATATGTTCCGCGCCCAGCGAGTCCGGCACCGGGATCTCGGCAGGGTCGTACATGTCCCAGTATTTGCCGGGCGGCGTAAAAGGATGGTGCGGGTCAGTGTAACCGCATTGCAGGAAAAAGGGCTGGTCCGGTTCCTGGGCGAACCGCTCCAAGGCATCAATGCCAAGTTCCGTCACCCACGTAGTGGGGTAAAGCTCCTCCGGAATGCGCGTGCGCCATGCTTGGGGGGCTTTGATCTCCCCCGCATTGCCGAGGGCGTTTTCGGGGCCGCGCAACTCGTGAGAATTGGGATGTTTTTTTTCCAGCCAAGCTGAGTAGTCGCCACCCACCCGATCGGCATGAAACAGAGCGATTTTGGCTTCGTGGAATCCATAATAGGGCAGGGTCACGCTGCGGTCCGGATTTTCGTCCCAGGCGCTGCGAAGTTCATTCTGGTATTCCGGTCCGTCAATGCGGCGGCGGAGCGCCTGCGAGAGGTCTTCCGGCGGGGCGGTGCCGCCGCCTCCAACGGCAAAGGTCTTGGGACGAACCATAAGATCAGTGAAATTCTGCAGGTGCGATTTTCCCATCAATGATGTGCGGTAGCCCGCCGCCGCCAGCAGATCCATCAGCGTCACGGAGTCGAGCGGCAACGGGTAACCGTTCGTGGTAACACCCGTCGCCGATGGCATGCGCCCAGTCGCCAGGCTCGCCCGGTTGGGCATGCAGGTGGGCGACGCCACGTAATACCGGTCAAAAGTGAGGCCGCGGGCAGCCAGTGCATCCATGTTCGGCGTTTGCACGATCTCGTTGCCGTAGCAGCCAATATGATCGGCCCGGTGCTGGTCGGTGATGATAAAGAGAAAATTGGGCCGTTGAGTGGGCATTTTGGTAACCTTTACTTCATTGTACTCTGATCAGGGTATGCTGGCGGGCGGCGACTCTGGTGCTGTTGCACCACTCCAACNGTGAAACCCACAAGCNAAATGATCATAGCGTCATAAGAAATAGCTGACACCTTGTNGTCNCAAAATTCAACCGATTGGAAAATNATNTGAGCCAGCATGTAAATTATTCTGGGCCCNCTGGCGCCACTTCNACCTGAGCGCCATAATTGGACTGNCCAACGGTGAAGGGGAAAAAGGTGAGAGCCTCTNATGGCAGGACCGAGCTCCCAGAAGTGACCTTATTTAGCCCGGCCCAGCCATCCCGCATCCAGACCGTGCCAGCGGTCATCGAGTTCGAGACATACACGATGGCCTCAAATATACCGCGGTTGTTGAACACCCGAATGGCATCGCCATGGCTTAGTTTTCGGGCGTCTACATCCGCTGGCGACATCCACAACTCAGGTCCCTGGTTCTTTGCAGCCAAACTAGGCAGCGCCTGCCCCTGATCATAGAAAGAGTGGAAATGAGTAATAGTCCTACCTTGGCACAGGGTGAGCGGAAAATCTCTGACGATGTCATCCGCCGGTTCCGGCAAGGGTGGCAGACCCGCTTTCTCGGCGCGGGCCGAGTAAAACTCAATCTTGCCCGAAGGTGTATGATATACATGGGTGGGGTAGGCCACATGGGATGTCTGCAGGGCCGCCCTGCCATCGTTATCCCGGAGCTTTGCCACCGTCGCCTGACCTGTAAAGGAATGATCAATGACAGCATTGATACACGCCTCATGATTAACCCATGGATAAAATTTTTCAAGCCCGAGACGGTCCGCTAGTGCTTTCAAGACATCCACCAAGGGCTTTGTTTCCCCCGGTGCGTCCAAAGCCTTGTCCATGAGATACAAATGGGTGTTGGTAGCTTTGCAGCCGAGTTCCTCAAGCCAGGCCGTACTCGGCAAAATGATATCCGCCGCTCGGCGTGACGTCTCACTCATAAATAAATCCATCGAGATCACGAGGTCCACATTGTCGAGCGCGGCCGCCAGATTGTCGGCGTCGGGATAAGAGGATAGCATGTTGGATCCCGGCAGCAACAGGACGTCGATTTTACCGGCCCGCAAAGCCTCAACAATCTCGGGCATCTGGTCAGGAATATAATCACCGGCGGGCGGTATCTCAGTGCCGGTGATATCGCCCAATTGCCGGCCATGGCCACTGCTGCCGTGCCGGGGGCCGATGCCGCCGCCGGAAACCCCCAAATTGCCAGTAAGCGCGGGCAAACATGACACCGCCCGTGCCGCCAGCCAACTATTGGGCCCCTTGTGCAGGGACGAGCCGCCGATCACCATCATGGCTGGTTTCGTTTGGGCGTAGGTTCGGGCTAACTGCAAGATCTGATCCTCGGACAGACCCGTAATCGGCACCGCCCAAGACGGCGGAAACTGTTTTACATGATCAGCCAGCGCGTCGAAGCCAATCGTGTGATCAGCAATATAGCGGTCGTCATGCAAGCCTTCGCCGATAATCACATGCATCATGGCAAGGGCGAGGGCGGGATCACTGGCCGGCTTGATTAGGTAAACATCGTCGGATTGGGCCGCGGTCTCCGTCTCACGCACATCTACAGTGATCACCCGGGCGCCCCGATGCTTGGCCGCCTTGAGATACCGCGCCGTGTTGGGCTGACTTGGGATGTTGGCAGCCCACATGACAATGAGGTCTGCATTCTCTCCCATATCCTCCTTGGTGCTGGTTTCCAGCGCTCCTGTGAGGCCAAGACCAAATCCGCCGAGCCCCCAGCAGATCATTGTTGGATTCCAGGATTGCGCGCCAAACATTTTGGCAAATCGGCCAATCAGTTGGGACTTCACGCCCACNGCATAGTCATTTGAGCCATTTCCATGACCCGGCCAAATTCCGACGCGGTTGCCACCGGCATTTTTCATGGCGTTAGCGATCCGATCGAGAACATCATCCCAACTGGCCTGCTTCCAATTCTGCGTCTCCCGNGATTTTCGCACAAGCGGATATAGCAANCGCTGGTCATTNCCAATGATTTCTNTCGCCGCACGGCCGCGCACGCANAGAAAACCCTGGCTGTCCGGATTATCTTTATCCCCCCAGGTATGCATCAACTTNCCCNCCGCCACTTCCACCGTCATGCCGCAGAGCGTCGGATGGCAATTCATTGGGCACATGGTGTGGAATTTTGTGTTGCCGGTTGCCGGCATAAAAGAAGCCCTCCCCAATTCAAACAGTTACACCATACTCCGTCGAATGTGTTCTGGAAATATAGAGCCGCAAATGATAGACACCGGCGCAGTCCCTTTTATCAAAAATTGACGAGTATATGACCGACCTTGCCCACAAACGGAATTTCTCTATCATTGCCCATATCGACCATGGAAAATCTACCTTGGCCGACCGGATGATTGAGGTCTGTGGCGGCCTCACCAACCGGGAGATGAAAGAACAAGTTCTCGACTCCATGGACATCGAGCGCGAGCGCGGCATCACCATCAAGGCGCAAACGGTCCGGCTCGACTACAAAGCGGAAAACGGTGAGACCTATGANCTCAATCTGATTGACACCCCGGGACATGTAGATTTTTCNTATGAAGTAAGCCGGTCGTTATCCGCCTGCGAAGGTTCNCTGCTGGTCGTGGATTCCACCCAGGGCGTTGAAGCCCAAACCCTCGCCAATGCCTATCTCGCCATAGAAGCAGATCATGAAATAGTCCCTATCCTGAATAAGATCGATTTGCCAGCATCCGAGCCGGACCGGATCAAAGCACAGATTGAAGAAGTGGTGGGCCTAGATGCCACCGATGCATTGGAGATTTCCGCCAAAACCGGCATGGGCGTAAACGATGTNCTGGAAAACCTGGTGGCGCGGATCCCGGCNCCNGCTGGNGATGCCTCGGCACCCTTAAAGGCGCTGTTGGTGGATTCCTGGTATGACCCCTATCTGGGCGTCATGATTCTCGTCCGCATCCATGACGGAGAACTTAAGAAAGGCATGAAAGTTCGTTTCATGTCCTCAGGCGCGACCTATCAAATTGATCAAGTGGGGGTGTTTAAACCCAAAGCTACCCAGGTTGACGAACTAACGCCGGGCGATGTGGGTTACTTGACGGCATCCATCAAGACGGTCGCTGAAACACCCGTGGGCGATACCATCACCAACGACAAACGGCCCGCCGAAGACCCTCTTGCCGGGTTCCAGCCCTCTGTGCCCGTGGTGTTTTCAAGCCTGTTTCCAACCGATAATGCAGCCTTTGAAGATCTCAGAGAGAGCCTCGCCAAACTGCGCCTAAACGATGCGAGCTTCGCCTATGAGGCGGAAACCTCGGCTGCCCTGGGATTTGGCTTCCGCTGCGGGTTTTTGGGTCTTCTGCACCTCGAGATCATCCAGGAACGGCTAGAACGGGAGTTTGACCTGGATCTTATCACCACTGCACCCAGTGTGGTCTATAGGATTCACATGACGGACGGCACCCTGATCGAGCTCCACAACCCCGCAGACATGCCTGAGCCCACGCAGATCGATTTTATCGAAGAACCATGGATCAAGGCCACCATCATGGTTCCCGACGAGCATTTAGGGGGGGTTCTCTCCCTCTGTACGGAGCGCCGGGGCGAGCAAATGGATCTCACCTATGCGGGATCCCGCGCCATGGTCGTCTACCGACTACCGCTTAACGAGATTGTGTTCGATTTTTATGACCGTTTAAAATCTACGACCCGGGGATACGCTAGTTTTGATTATCAAATGGACGGCTATCAGCAATCCGATCTCGTCAAGGTATCCATCCTTGTGAACGCGGAGACGGTNGATGCACTCGCTTTTATTGCCCACAAAGGCCAATCNGAAAANCGGGGACGCGANATTTGCGAGCGGCTGAAAGATCTAATCCCGCGTCAGCTTTTCAAAATNGCCATTCANGCCGCCATCGGCGGTAAAATCATCGCCCGNGCNACCGTTAGTGCGCTCCGNAAGGACGTGACCGCGAAATGTTATGGCGGTGATGTTACCCGAAAACGCAAACTTCTGGAGAAACAAAAAAAGGGGAAAAAACGCATGCGCCAGTTCGGTGAAGTGGAAATTCCCCAATCCGCCTTCTTGGCAGCTTTGCGTACGGGAGGTGATTAGGCGGCGATTGGCAAGACGACCAGCTCGCCATCACGGCCAGGGGTCCGTCTCATCTGGGATCTCGTTTTCGTTCGCCGGTCTATACCCGGATCCTGGCAGCTTTCCTGCGGTTTCATGGGCTGTGGCGTCTTGGGATTTACCATTAACGGCATCCCTCTCTCCGAGTTCAACCGGCAATACCTCAAAGTTCTGATCAAAGGATGACCCAATCTGCCCGTCAACAACCATCGGCCATGCAGCCTCGTCATCGGTCGATAAATTATCCGCACTATCGCCGCTCTGGGCAAGGGCATTAAAGACCATCAGATCTTCTGGATCTACGCTCACGTTTGTCGGATCATATTCCTGAAAATTCTCATATTTGGAAGGTTTTCGTGAGTGCAACTTGGACTCTTCCGCCGCCGCGGCCGCGACGACTTCGTAGGCCGAATAGGGCAAATTTTCCTCGTCGCCGCCGATGGGGCGCATCCGGAACCACCAGACCAGTGCAACGCCAGGCGCCCCCGCCAGTAGCCAGCCTGGCAACATCATAATGTTTATCAGCACCGGATCCCAGGCCAGCGGATGAATGCCGTCCCGCACCACCAGAATGATCCTATCGAGAAAATCAGGGGCCAGAACATCCAGTACATCAACCGTGCTCAGGACACCGAATTGCCCAATCAATCCCTGCGCCGCCACGTCGGCGGCGGCGAATAAGAATGCAGTTACCAATAAAATCCAACCGCAAAGCCGACCAATAGTCATGATTTCAGCTTATCAGGGTTCGTGCGCCAGACCTAGACCGCTGTTTCTCCCCTCATCACATGGCGAAAATTCACTCAAAATCGTTGCGGAATCGGGGACGCTCAGTTAGGTTCCCGCGACTGCTTGCCTGGCCGAAGACGTTTCCTGATGGCCGGGCCCTGACGGAGGGGTGGCCGAGTGGCTGAAGGCGCACGCTTGGAAAGCGTGTATAGGGTTTATAGCTCTATCGAGGGTTCGAATCCCTCTCCCTCCGCCATACCACCGTCCAAAGCCGACCAAAGCCGTACATTAACCCATTGATAGTATGGGATAATATGGGATAGTCGGTCTTTTCTGTCTATTGCAGTCCAACCCAATCCGGCGTAAAATGTGGGATGTTTTGTGGTATGGAAAATGGTTAAAGGCAAACACCCTTTAAACGCGCTAAATGCGATGCGGATAGGAAAGTTATCGTCTCCGGGGCGTTATGCCGATGGAAATGGTCTTTATTTGGTTGTCGATCAATCCGGCGCCAAACGTTGGGTGCTTCGAACAGTAGTGCGTGGCCGAAGGCGGGACATGGGTCTGGGGGGTATAAAAACGGTTACCCTCGCCGAGGCCCGCGCTATGGCACAAAAATATCGCGAGATAGCCAGAAGTGGCGGCGACCCCCTTGAGAAGCGACGTCTCGAAAGCCAAGAGGTGCCAACCTTTAAGGAGGCTGCCTTCGCTGTGCATCAAAGCCTGTTACCCAGTTGGAAAAATCCAAAGCATGCAAAGCAGTGGATTAAGACTATAGAGATCTACGCTTTTCCGTTCATTCAAGCCCGGCCGATTAGTCACGTCACCTCTGCCGATGTTTTGCGTGTACTCTCTCCTGTGTGGATCGAGAAGCCTGAGACAGCTAGGCGCCTGGCGCAACGAATATCTCGAATAATTAAATGGGCTCGGGCTAGCCAATATTATTCTGGCGATGATCCAGTAGAGGCCGCATTAGAGGGACTTC
>NHHQ01000080.1 GCA_002170915.1 Rhodospirillaceae bacterium TMED167
CTTCTAAACTATCAAGCGGTTATTGGAAAACATTCGATCCCACAAATGGGTTTACCGCGATCCACGCCAGCGTCGCACGAATTTTACCCTTGGACCTTATTGATAAGAGTTATTTTTTCGAGTCCGACATGCTCTACCAACTAAATGTTGCCAGAGCAGTTGTCGCCGATGTACCGATGGAAGCTCTGTATGGCGAAGAAACAAGCAACCTCAGGGTTTCGAACGTCTTATTGCCGTTCGCCCTGAAACATGCCCGTAACTTGGTAAAACGGGTTTTCTACACGTATTTTTTGAGAGATTTCACTGCCGCAACGCTGGAATTGGTCCTCGGGGTCTGGTTGGTAGCTTTCGGCTTCATCTTCGGCTCGGTGAAGTGGTATGCAAGTTTTACCTCGGGCATTCCTGCTGCCACTGGCGTGATTATCCTGGCAGCGCTGCCNTTCCTGATTGGAAGTTACCTCCTCATCAGNTTCNTGAATTTTGATGTTCAGAATCAGCCGGACCGGCCCCTCCATCTTGATCTCTAACCCGATGACCGCAGGGTCAAACGGGGGGAACTGGTAAGGCCGTTGAATTTATTTGAAGCCCCGTCACGGGAATATCTGGCGGCCCGTGTGGAGAGTTCTTAATTGACCTAGTTGTCTTAGTATTTGAAATGCAGCGCGGCGCACGCTTAGGTCCCCGCGAGATATCACTAGAAAAACCTTATAATTTTGGATGCGTATACGGAAAAAATTCTCTATAAGTTTTGATGCAATCTTTCCCCACCCGAGGCGCCCTAAGAAGACGCTAAGGTTAGTTTTGATACTCAGTTTTACGGATTAAAATCACCCTACGATGACTAAGACAGCTCATCCCGCTCTCTTGCCGGCCGGTCTCGCAGACGTGTTACCGCCCGATGCCATGCTGGAAGCCAAGGCGACGGAAGATCTTATAAATTCTCTCGCTGCATGCGGTTATGAACGGGTCAAACCCCCTCTCATCGAGTTCGAAGACACCCTGACATCCGGGAGTGGNGCGGCAACGGCAGATCAGAGTTTCCGTCTCATGGATCCGGTATCCCAGCGAATGCTGGCTGTCCGCGCCGATATGACAATTCAAATTGCGCGCATCGCAACCACGCGATTTTCCGATGCGCCGAGACCACTCCGATTGAGCTACGCGGGCCAGGTACTGCGTGTCAAAGGATCTACCCTCAGACCGGAACGGCAATTTGGACAGGCAGGAGCTGAATTAATCGGATCGGTACTGCCGGCGGCGGATGCCGAGGTCATCCTAATGGCCCACCAAGCACTTGTGAAACTCGGTATCAGGAACATTTCAATCGACCTGGGCCTCCCGACTTTGGTGCCGGCAATTTGCGACCATCTTGGCATCACGGACCCCATCAATGTCCAACAACTGCGCACTGCACTCAATCAAAAAAATCCGACTGCCATTGCCAAACTCCCAGAACCAGCCGCACAGTTGTTCGGTACATTGTTGAATTCCGTCGGCCCGGCGACCGATGCCCTACGTGTGATCAAGGACATTTCTCTGCCGCCGCCAGCCCTGCGAGAATGTGAGCATTTGGAGGCCGTTGTCTCGATCTTAAGGGCAAAGGCCGCCGACATGACCCTCACCATAGATCCTTTAGAAATCCGGGGGTACGAATATCATTCCGGCGTGACGTTTACTTTCTTCTCTCCGACGGTGCGAGGTGAACTTGGCCGGGGCGGCCGATATCAAATTCCCGGTTATGGTGCGCCTGACGACCCGGAAGAAGCCACCGGTGTCACATTGTTCGTTGATACGATCATGAGATCCGTGCCAGCACCAGAGCCAGCACGGCGGCTGTTAGCCCTCTTGGAGACATCGGCAAAAGAGATTGCCGATCATCGCGCCGACGGATGGGTCGTCATTGAAGCCCTGACAGACCATTCAGAACCCGCAGCAGAAGCCCGACGGCTTGGCTGCAGTCATTTCATCCAAGGCGGTGTGATCAAGAACGTCTAGAATCACGCTAAAATAAATTTAAGGTAGGACGTATTTAGATGGCGAATGTCGTTGTGATCGGATCCCAGTGGGGTGATGAGGGAAAAGGGAAAATCGTTGACTGGTTATCCGAACGCGCAGAAGTCGTGGTCCGTTTTCAAGGTGGACATAACGCAGGCCACACACTGGTCATTAATAATGTCACCTACAAGTTAAGCCTTCTGCCTTCCGGTATTGTCCGACCCGGCAAACTATCCGTCATTGGCAATGGTGTCGTAATTGACCCATGGGCACTTCTCTCTGAAATAGAAATTTTGCAGGGACAGGGCGTTGGCATTTCTCCAGAAAATCTGGTTATCGCGGAAAATGCGAGCCTCATTTTACCCCTGCATCAAGGACTAGATGTGGCGCGGGAAGCAGCCCTGGGCGGTGCAAAAATAGGGACGACTGGCCGAGGGATCGGTCCGGCTTACGAGGATAAAGTGGGTCGAAGAGCCGTTCGGGTGGGAGATTTAGCGGATCCAGATTTGCTCGGACAGCGCGTCGATCAACTCCTACTCCATCACAACGCCCTCTTGCGCGGCCTCGGCTCGGAAGAACAGAAAAAAACAGAAATTTTGGACCAACTCCATGAAATTGCGCCCAAAATCCTGCCATTCGCCGACACGGTATGGCGGCGGCTGGACGACGCCCGGCGTAATGGCCACCGTATCCTGTTCGAAGGTGCCCAGGGCACCATGCTCGACAATGATCACGGCACCTATCCCTTTGTAACGTCTTCTAATACCGTTGCGGGCCAGGCTGCNGTCGGTTCGGGCCAAGGTCCAAAAATCGCTGACTATGTCCTGGGTATCACCAAAGCATATACAACACGCGTGGGGTCAGGACCCTTCCCTACAGAGCAGGAAAATGCGACCGGCCAGTTGTTGGGGGAAAGGGGTCACGAGTTTGGCACCGTCACTGGCCGAAAGAGGCGGTGTGGTTGGTTCGACGCCGTGATGGTCCGTCAGGCCACAAAAGTCGGCGGCATCACTGGTATAGCACTTACTAAATTGGATGTCTTAGACGGAATGGCGCAGCTCAAAGTCTGCACCGGGTACGAGTTAAATGGNGAAAAACTTGATTTTTTCCCGGCTTCGGTAAATGCACAACGTAACGTAATACCCGTTTATGAGACGCTTGACGGCTGGACGGAGAGTACTGAGGGGGCTCGTTCCTGGGCGGAACTGCCTGCCAACGCAATCAAATACGTGCGGCGCATTGAAGAACTCATTGAGACGCCGGTAGCCCTTCTGTCCACAAGCCCTGAGCGAGAGGATACGATCTTAGTTCACGACCCCTTTGCAGACTAGGAAGGGCTCTCGCTGTTTGGGAATCGGAGTAATTGTAGATACAACTAAGGAAGGAGCTAAAAATACCGCGCGCCCCCAATTGGCCTGGCCGACGCCATCGGGTACAATAGGAGGACGTCATATCCTAGTTTCAATTTACCTGCCTGGAGCGCAATGGCCGAACAACCTGCAGAAACTAAACGGGACGATGCTCGTGACACGGGAGAAGCTGGCATGCCCAGCGGCAGGGCGCTCCCAGATGCAGAACCCCGGACAGAGCCTCATGCAAATACTGCGGGTACAAACACTGCCGAGGTGCAGGCTAGAGAAGTGCCGGTGCCGCAGTTTACGGAGAAGGGCCCTAATGACGAGAAAGACCCCCCTCAGGCCCACGGCATTGAGATAGACGGCACGGCTGGGATCCGTTTGGATGCGCCATCAATCATCCTGAATGATTACTTCGATATTCATCCATCTCGCCCCTTACACAATCTCAACTCCCCCTCCGCACGCGCATTCGAGGCGGAAAACCGCGCAAATCAGGACATCAATGTCTTTGCCTTGGTATGCATACCCGGTCTGGCTGTACGCGCCGATGTGATCGAAAAACTGGCAGAGCGGCGAATTCCAGGCTGCTTGTATCTCGTGGACTTCGGCGTGGCTTATTGGCCGCTGGTGGATCAAAAAACATTCATCCTGATTTTCGAGAGACCCCTAGGTGGACGCGTCAGTGATGTGCTTAAGGATGAGATCTCGGACTACAAAAAAATCGATTATATCAAAGCAAGTCTAGATGCCATGATCTTAGGGCTCGACGAATTGCATTCCCGAAATATCAATCACCGGGCCATTAGGCATGACAATTTGTTTTTCCGCGATGAACTGCGAGAGGAGGTTCTCCTGGGAGAGTTCGTTTCTTCTCCGCCAGGGTTCGATCAACCCGTCGCCTATGAGACCATTGAGCGAGGTATGGCTGATGAAGGGGGCCGCGGCATTGGACTTGCCGAGGACGATATGTATGCCTGTGGTGTGGCGCTCGCTTTCATGACGCAAAAAAGCTTACCAACTCATAGTTTCTCAAAAGAGAAATTGATCATCACCAAGATCATTGATTCCAGCTATCAAACGATTGTTACCAACAACTTGATTACGGTGGCCCTTCTTGACGTCATTCGAGGCCTATTGAGTGACGACCCGTCACAGAGATGGGGTTTGGAGGAATTGGAAAGCTGGAGGGACGGCCGCCGTGCACCACCCTTGCAGTCCTCTCGGCCTACCAGAGCACACAGACCTTTGCAGATTGACGGCTTCGATCATATTAACCCCCGCACCTTAGCCTATTCCGCGGCACATCGGCCAGGTGTTGCATTAAAATTAATTAAGGACGGAACAATTCAGCAATGGGCGAGCCGGGAACTGGGAGACGAGGCTCTAGCTAATGACATTGAAGACTTGATAATGCAGGCCGACGCACATCCAGACAAACCCGAAGCCGACGAGGTGCTGCTTGCTCAAACTTTAATGTATCTCGACCCCGTGGCACCAGTTCGATTCAAGGGCGTGTCATTCATGCCTGACGCCATTGGCACGGCGATGATGATTGAACGCCTGAGAGGTGGCAAATTAATGCCTTTTGCCGAAGCCATTAATTTTGAAATTCCCAAAATGTGGTTCGAGATTAACAGCAAAAGCACCGCCTCGGGAGACATGAAGGCCGCGGGCTATTATCGTATGCGCTCTCATCTCCGGGACAAGAACCCAGGTTATGGCATTGAACGGTGCCTGTACGAAATGAACAACGGATTTCCGTGTCAAAGCCCCCTTTTTGAGGGTGATTTTATTATCAATTTGGAAGATGTTCTGCCAGCGCTAGACGAAACTGCAAAAACGATCGACATCAAGACAATCTCGGTCGACCGGCACATAGCAGCCTTTGTGGCAGCCAAAGCAAAATATTCGGTCGCCCCGTTTTTGCTCGATATCGCGAACGCTGATGAAGCTGTAAGGGTGCTCGGCCACTTAAAATTACTAAGCTTCGTTCAAGATGTTTCCAACCCGCGTCCATTTCCAGAGCTCGCCAAATGGATTGGCAGNCAAATGGAGCCCGTGATTAAATTCTATCAACACCGTGCAACCCGNAAGGAACTNACAACCAAATTNCCCAGTCGCNTGCAAACCGGCATACTCTCTGATCTCCTNGANCTTCTNGACAACAGCGAAGNNCGCTTTAAGGACGAGGCNGGCTATNCACGAGCGATCACNGAGTTCCGGAGCGCACAAGATGAGATCGCTGAGATTAAGTCTGGAATGGATCCTAACTCTGACAAAGCTGATCGCACCGCACAGCAAGCTTCTGCCATTACATCCATCGTCATCATGGCTTTCGTGGTGATCTTGATATTGATAACGGCCTAAGGAATGGCGTTACGATGAGTTCTTTCCAATTCATTCTCTGGGCGATCTTGGTAGCGGCTAGCATGTTTGCGGTCCCCCAAGTGTTCATTCTCCTTATCGTCGGATTATCTCCCTCGGTCGCCGCCTTCCTAATTGACCGGTCCCCCCGGAAATATGCAACTTTTTGCGTCGGCGGCATGAATATCGCAGGTGTCTTTCCAGCTTTACTCAATCTGTTGAATGGAGATAATAGCATTGCTGGCGTCAAGAACATACTGACGAACCCTTTTGAAATGACGATCATGTTTGCCGCGGCTGCCCTGGGATGGCTGATATATTTTGCCATTCCGCCGGTTATTAAGTCCCTTCTCACAGTCATCGCACAGCACCGGATCGGCATTCTGCGAGGGGAACAGAGAAAACTGATAAAAGACTGGGGGGAAGGTATAGCTATTAAGTCCCAGGCGATTGAAGCCGGCCAGCAAGAGGAGCCTCCAGGTAGTGAACCTGGGGAGCATGCCTAATTTAAAAGAGGGCTCGGGAGAGGCGAGTAACGAGAGGGATACAGCCTGGGGCAGAGATGCCCCTGATGCAAAGACGCAGCCTACTGATTAGATTTGCTGGCTACCGACGAGCCGCTGTGAAAAAGCACTTTAAAAATATTCATCCATATCTCATTTAACTGAACCTTCTCCCCTTATTAGTGCAACTCGTTTTTTTACAAGAGGATTTGGATATCGGCCGGTAAATCTTGTTTAAATAACACCCGTTCTCCCGATGAGGGATGGGTAAATCCAAGTTGATAGGCGTGCAACGCTTGACGCTGTAACGTCATTACTTTTTCGCAAAAAGCCGGCGCAGATTGACGGATGGACTTTGTCGTCCCACCGCCATAGATCGGATCGCCGACAACGGCATGACCGATCGAGGCCATATGAACCCTAATTTGATGGGTCCTCCCCGTTTCCAAGCGGCATTCCACCAAGCTCGCCCAATCACCCAATTTGCGGCGTCGCGAAAAATGGGTCAGCGCGGGTTTCCCACCCCGGGTCACAATCGCCATTTTTTTTCGGTTCCGAGGGTTCCGACCGATGGCTCCTCCGATGGTTCCCGATTTCTTGGAGAGCGCGCGCCAGACAACAGCGAGATACGCACGATCCAAACTGTGATCAGCAAATTGCTGGGCAAGATGCCGGTGAGCCAGATCATTCTTCGCCGCCACCAACAAACCGCTGGTCCCCTTATCCAGGCGGTGCACGATGCCGGGCCGGGTCTCCCCGCCAATCCCCGACAAACTGCTGCCACAATGGGCAATCAGAGCGTTGACAAGAGTTTTATCGGGATTCCCCGGTGCCGGATGCACGACCAAACCCGCCGGCTTGTTGATGACAATAAGGTCCTCGTCCTCGTGCACAACATCAAGATGAATATCCTGGGCTTCGGGAATGGCAGGGCGCGCCGGCGGCATCACCACAAGAATATCCGCACCCGAATTGACCCGATGAGAGGGCTCCGTTACTTTCTTACCGTCGACGGTGACATTGCCGCTCTCGATCAGGGACTTNAGCTGTGTGCGAGAGACGGTCTGGGTTTGGAAACTTAGAAATTTATCAAGGCGGGGCCGGCCTTCGGGTGCCAGCGGCGCGGTAAAACTGAGAATATGGGCAGAACCTTTGGACATCTCTCAAGATTGACCTGAAATGGCACATACGAACAAGGCCTTAATTGTATTGGTAGCCGGAATGGGAGTCGTCATTCTACTTGGCTTTGGCGCGCTCATCGCCGGGTTGATCNNTAAAGCATCATCGCCGGAAATGGTAACGCCTGCAGGTGCTGAAAGAAACAACGCNNTTACAAAAAATTTCAATTCCGTCACCCCTCAATTAGGCAAAATAAGCCTTCCGGCCGGCCATCTAATCGAAAATATCGGCCTTTCAGATACTCAGATTATCATACACACGTCGCAAAAGAGCGGTGATCGCTGCATATTCGTGATTGACGGCGAGACCGGTGTGATCCTCAAGCGTTTTGACATCGTTAGCGCCCCATGACAGTGGAGGCTATTGTTTTTTCAGAGAGCCATATCGGGTTCATCCAAAAATGCGCTGAAAAAGCCTACCCTGCCGAGGCCTGCGGGCTCATTACTGGCACACTCTCGGCTGGTCGGCAGTTGATTGTGCACCAGGTCAGAGCAGCGAAGAATATTCTGGCAGCAGAACGTCACGACCGGTTTGAAATCGACCCCGCCACCAGGATACAAGTTGAAAAGGATTGCCGCCGATCAGGATTACGCCTAGTCGCACATTTTCACTCCCATCCCGATCAACCGGCAAACCCATCAAAGACTGACCTTCTGCAGGCCTATGAGCCAGACCTGATCTGGGTCATCGCAGGGTTGGAGGACGGCATCGTATCAGCGATTAAAGCACACCGCCTGCAGAAGGATGGCAATGCATTTTTCGGAATTGACCTCATCATCAATAAGGCGTGACCGGACAATCACCGGTCTTAAATTCGGGTTCGAGTCCCGGGGTGGCCGGTGTTATGTTTCAACGATATTCAGGGTCTCATGACCCCGAATACAGAGGAGCATCATCCAATGGCGTTGATTGGATAGGACATATAACAGCCTTGTCGGGTATTGCCGCTGTTGGGTAGACTTCCCGCTGTNCATAGACGGAAACTTTTTCACTCATGACACCCACGCCCGAATTCGACTATATCATCGTCGGCGCAGGATCCGCCGGCTGCGTCCTTGCCAACCGTTTGACCGAAGACGCGGACACGCNTGTCTTGCTCATTGAGGCCGGCGGCGCCGATAATGATCCGCTTATCAAGGTTCCCCTTGCCTGGGGTAAAATGCTCCTCGANCGGAAACACGATTGGGGGTATTTCGCGGAACCAGAATCCAGTATCGGGGGGCGGGCGATTGAATGCGCGCGGGGCAAAGTACTGGGTGGCTCTTCCTCCACCAATGCCATGGCCTATGTACGCGGCGACGCGGGTGACTTTAACCGCTGGTCTCGGGCAGGTTTGCCGGACTGGACGTTTGAAAAAGTCCTGCCTTATTTTAAAAAGTCGGAAACCTGGGAGGGTGGCGCGGACGACTATCGTGGCGGCGAAGGTCCTCTCCACACCGAAAACTTCGGCTATAAAGATGANATCTCCGTGGCCTACAAGGCCTCAGCTCTCTCTGCCGGGTACGAGAATAACCCGGATTATAACGGTGCGCGCCTCGACGGATTTGGTCCGACCCAGAAAACCCTGAAGGATGGTCACCGCGATAGCACCGCCCGGGCCTACCTGCGGCCTGTTTTGAACCGGCCCAATCTCACACTCAAGCTCCACACCATGGCNCTCCGNCTGAANCTTGAGAATNGGCGNGCCGTTAGCATAGACCTGGCGGAAAAAGGANANCACCTCACGGTCGGNGCCGNACGGGANATCATCCTCTGTGGCGGGGTCATCAACTCGCCCCATCTTTTNNTGNTNTCCGGNATTGGGCCGGCGGATCATTTGCAGGCCNATGGCATNNCNGTCNTGCAGGACCTGCCNGGNGTCGGGCAGAACCTACAGGATCACATGTCGGCCTGGGTCAATTACGAACGTCTCTCTGATAGTCCGTTCATCCGACAAATGCGCTTTGACCGGTTGGCTGTGGATATGGTGCGCGCCTACGTNTTCGGAACTGGGCCGGCAACCGACTTTCCGCAAGGAGACATGGGGTTTATCCGCCTAGAGCCCGCTAGTGACGTGGCCGACATCCAACTTCTTTTTGCCGCTGGCCCCATGTTGGCCCATCCCTGGTTTCCTGGCATCAAAAAATGCTTTCCAAACACTTTTTCCTGCCGAGCAGCCGTGCTTCACCCGGAAAGCCGGGGGCATCTTGCCCTGGCGTCAAACGATCCCTACCAGGCAATACAAATCCACCAGAATTTCTTTTCCGCGCCCCGGGACATGGACGTCTTGCTAGAGGGATTGGACATTGTCCGCTCTGTGATGACCCAGCCAGCTCTCGATCCGCACCGGGGGAGAGAACTGACACCCGGGGCCGATGTGACAAGCCGGGAAGGCCTGGAGGCCCATGTCCGGCAAAGCTGTGTCACCGTCCATCACCCCCTTGGCACCTGCCGCATGGGTGTGGATGAGATGGCCGTGGTGAATGGTAATCTAAACGTGCAGGGGATTGATAGGCTTCGCGTCGTAGACGCGTCAGTCATGCCGGACATGACCAGCGGCAACATCAACGCCCCGGTGATCATGATTGCGGAAAAAGCCGCNGANATCATNANAGGAGTGTCCCTNTAGATATGGCTCAAACACTCGCTGAAAAGATCATCGCCCGGGCCGCNGGCAAAGCCAGTGTAACGCCCGGGGACATNGTCACCTGCCAGGTNGATCTGGCNATGATCCACGANAGTGGNGGCCCCCGCCGNGTCAAACCGCAAATGGAAGCGCTCGGCGCNGGTCTNTGGGATCCCTCGAAAGTCGTCCTCGTCTCAGATCATTTTGCACCCTGCACAGATGCAGAAAGTGCAAATATCTTGAAAATCACGCGAGAGTGGGCGGCAGAAAATGGCGTCATCAATTTCTATGATCAGCAGGGCATCTGCCACGTGGTGACACCGGAGCGGGGTCATCTCCGCCCCGGCATGTTCGCCGTCGGTGGCGACAGTCATTCCCCGACCGGCGGCGCATTCGGCGCTTATATGTTTGGCATCGGGGCCACCGACATGCTGGGTGTGCTCGTCACCGGCGAGACCTGGGTCAGGGTACCCGAGACAATCCAGATCAATTGGTCCGGAGAACTCGGCCCCGGTGTTTCGTCCAAAGACATGGCGCTCAAAATGTGTGCCGCCCTAGGCATGGACGCGGGCCGATACCAGGCAATCCAATACACTGGGGACACCATTACGGTGCTAGACATTTTCGAGCGTATGACGCTCTGCAACATGGCGGCGGAGCTTGGCGCTCAGGCAGGCCTTATCGAGCCGGACGCCAAGACAGCCGCTTACATCCGGGACGCTGGCAGTGATCCGGGAGACTGGGATTTGTTAAAAGGCGATGACGGCGCCCGTGTTGCCGTCACCCACGACTTTGAAGCCGGGGCATTGGCCCCGCAGGTGGCGGCACCACACAGTCCCGCCAACGCCGCTGATGTTGCGAGTGTGGGAAGAGTCGAGATCGACCAGTTCTATATCGGCGCTTGTACGGGCGCGAAGTTAAACGACCTTAAAATGGCGGCGGATGTGCTCACCAACAAGAAAGTCGGCCCTGGAAAACGGTTAACCGTGGCGCCGGCCTCTGCCCGCATTCTCACCCAAGCAACCAAATTGGGGATCGTGGAAACGCTCCTTGATGCAGGCGCCAATCTGCTGCCACCGGGCTGTGGCGCTTGCGCGGGCTATGGCGTTGGCGTNCTGGCGGAGGATGAAGTCTGCCTCGCATCCACGGCCAGGAATTTCAAGGGCCGCATGGGAGCCTCCAGTTCAGAAGTCTATCTCGCGTCTCCGTATACGGTGGCCGCCAGCGCCGTAAGCGGCCGGATCACCGACCCCCGGGAGGTCCTCTTTCCATGACCGGGCGGGTATGGAAATTCGGGGACGACATCAATACGGATGTGCTGGCNCCGGGCACGTATATCAAACTCCCACCGGAAGAGCTTGCCACGCATTGCTTGGAAGCGGTTGCCCCCGGCTTCGCCACCTCTGTTCAGCCTGGCGATTTTGTCGTTGGCGGGAAAAATTTCGGCACTGGCTCGAGCCGTGAACAAGCGGCCCAGAGTTTAAAGGTCCTCGGTGTTGCCGGGGTCATCGCCCCCTCCTTTGGGGGCATCTTTTATCGGAACGCCTTTAATCTGGGCCTTCCCGCCATCATTTCGGTGAGTCTAGCGATGGTGAACGATGGTGATAATCTGACGGTGGATATGACCACAGGGCAGATTTCCAATATGACTTCTGGCGAAGAAATTACTGGGGAGCCTGTACCTAAAAACCTGCTTGAAATTGTGGCGGCAGGCGGGCTTGTTCCCTATCTCGACAACCGATTAAACGGCAAAGATTAGGAAGAGTAAACGGATGGCGAACCAAACAGGACTAAGAGAACGCCTCGGCAAAGACCAGATTGTAATGGCGCCCGGCGTGTATGACGCTTTTGGCGCGCTTATGGCGGAACAAGCAGGCTTTGAAGCGCTCTATGTTTCCGGCGCGTCGGTTTCCTATACGAAACTAGGCAGGCCAGACATTGGGCTGGTGAGTGTCAGCGAACTGGCGCAGGTGGTTGANACGATCAGAGAGCGAACGGACCTTCCGGTGATCGTCGATGCCGACACGGGATTCGGCAATGCGCTCAATGCGCAGCGAACTGTACGGCAACTGGAGCGCGCCGGCGCCGGCGCCATTCAGATCGAAGACCAGGCCATGCCCAAGCGGTGTGGCCACTTGGATGGCAAAACATTGGTCTCGCCGGACGAGATGACCGGAAAAATCCGCGCTGCTNTGGATGCCCGCCGGGATGAAGAAACACTGATTATTGCCCGCACCGATGCTGTCGCTGTTGAGGGATATGACCGGGCCATGGAGCGGGCGGAAGGCTGCGTTGACGCCGGCGCCGATGTTCTTTTCATTGAGGCTGTGACAGATCTTAACCAGGTCAAATCAGCAGTTGACCGTTTCGGAAGCCGTGTCCCGTTGCTCGTCAATATGGTTGAAGGCGGTAAAACACCCCTCATGCCCGCCCCCGCGTTACAAGCACTCGGCTATTCCATCGTTATTTTTCCGGGCGCCCTTGTGCGCGTCTTAGCACATGCGGCTGGCGAATTATTTGACGCGCTCCGAACCCATGGAGAAACAGCCGCTTACCAGAACAAAATGTTTGACCTCGGAGAGCTAAACCGGCTGTTGGGAACGGACGAAATGCTGGCAGCGGGGCAACGCTACAGCGATGGCGGCGGTTAACGGCATGACCGCCATAGATCCCGTTCTTCTTGCGGTCCTGAAGGGGCGTCTGGAACAAATCGCCGATGAGATGGACGCGACATTATTCCGCAGTGCNTTTAACCCCATTATCGCGGAAGCACATGATGCGAGCCATGGCCTCTATCACGCGGATACCGGCGAAACCCTGATCCAGGGAAAATCTGGACTGCCNGTGTTCGTNGGAGCCATGTCCTTTGCCGTCAAGGCGNTAATCGACAAAGCAAAGGCAGAGAACCTGANGCTCAAACCNGGCGATGTNTTCATCTTCAATGATCCCTACGATGGCGGCACCCATCTATCGGATTTCAAATTGGTCCGGCCCTTTTTCAGAAATGACCAGATTTATTGCTATCTCGCGTCCGTTGGGCATTGGCACGATGTGGGCGGTAATGTTCCTGGCAACTACAATCCGGTCGCGACAGAATGTTACCAGGAGGGCATGCTGATCCCGCCGGTGCGCCTGTACCAGGAGGGCGTGCTTCAGGACGACATTGTCGCCATCCTGCAATCGAACTCCCGCTTGCCGGGCAGCCTCTATGGTGATCTGAATGGTCAGGTAAGTGCCCTAGACCTTGGGGCAAGCCGTTTAAACGCCCTTCTTGATGACTATGGTGATGAGGTGATACAGGATGTCATGGCAGAGCTAAAAGCCAGTGCGGCGGCTCTCATGCAAAGCTATATTTCCGACCTGCCAGAAGGCTCCTATGGTGCCGAGGACTGGCTGGATAACGACGGGATCACCGATGAAGCACTTAAGATTGCCCTCAATGTATCTCTTCACCAAGGTCGGATGACATTGGATTTCTCTGGCACATCCCTTGCTTGCGATGGCCCCGTGAATATCTCCCGCGCCACCTGTATCGCCGCCTGCTACGTGGCGCTGAAGCACATCTTTCGGGACGTCCCGGCTAATGCAGGCGTTCTCGAACCCATCGATTTTATCATTCCGGAAGACAGCCTTTTGAGCGTCGGCCGGCCCAAACCAGTGGGCGGCTACACCGAGACCATTCTCCGGATCATTGATGTCATGTTCGTCGTCATGTCCAAAATTGCGCCGGACCATACGAATGGCTGTGCCTATGGCACCATTAACGCGCTCTCCTTGGCCGGCCACCGCAAAAACGGCGCGCGCTGGGTGATGTTCTCTTTTTTTGGCGGCGGGCATGGGGGTCATCCAAATGGCGACGGGCTCAACCACGGAAATGCGCCCATTTCCACCGCAACCATTCCGCCGTTGGAAATCCTTGAGGCCGCGTATCCAGTCCGTTTTACCCAGTGGGCGCTTCGCCCGGACAGCGGTGGACCCGGTAAGNACCGGGGTGGCTGCGGCGCCATTTATGAGATTGAAATGCTCGAAAAAGAAGCCGATGCTTTTTTATTTGGCGAACGCGGTAAATTTGCCCCCGCCGGTGTGGTCGGGGGTGAAAATGGTGCGATGAACATCTTCACTTACCCCNACGGCGACGGCGAGGCNCACCCACCCATGATCTCGAAGATGGTCGGNATTCATCTGACCAAGGGGCAGCGTGTCCGGCTCGCGACACCCGGAGGAGGAGGCTATGGCAATGTCAACGAGCGGGACCCNGCCTCCGTTGCGGAGGATGTGAGGCTCGGCTATGTCAGCCCGGAGGCGGCGCGTGACGACTATGCCTGTGTCGTNGATACGCAAGGTATCTTGGACAAGGCNGCGACCCAAAACCTTCGGGGGCAGTCATAGNCATGTCAGGGCAGCATACAGTTATTGGCGCTGATGTGGGCGGCACGTTTACGGACCTATTTTTTCTCAACGAAGCCACCGGCGAATGCGCAACNGCNAAGGTCCCGTCCGTGCGNGCCGATCAATCGCAAGGCATCCTCANCGGTGTTGCTCAGGGCCCGNCGGCGTTAACCGATGTTGCCCTCCTCGTCCACGGCACGACAGTGGCAACAAACGCCTTGTTGGAGCGGAAGGGTGCACGGACCGGACTGATCACCACAGCCGGATTTCGCGACGTTATTGAAATGCGCCGCCGGGACCGNCCNNATACNTGGGGTCTNTGGGGNATGTTCGACCCTGTNATTCCNCGNGACCTGCGCCTGGAAGTNNACGAGNGGGTNNTNGCNGATGGCACCCTTCACACNCCCNTTGATGCCGNNGANGTGAANGCNGCNGCNCAAANNTTNNTNGAAAACGGNGCNNNNTCCGTCTGNATCTTTTTTATTAACAGCTACGCCAATCAAGAAAACGAGNNCGCCGCCGCNGCGGCNGTNCGGTCGGTCTGGCCCACCCCCCATGTGACAATGGCGTCCGATATNTTNCCGGAGATCCGGGANTTTGAACGCAGTTCCACGTCNAGCCTNAACGCCTATCTTCAGCCCCCGGTCGGNGATTACCTAGAACGCCTGGAAACCGGTCTTNAGNACGGCGGGCTCGACGGTAANGTNCTCATTGTNCAGTCCAACGGCGGCGTGATGTCNGTCGAGGCGGCACGCTCCTACCCGGTNCGCACGGCCTATTCCGGNCCCGCCGCCGGGGTCATTGCTGGCGCCCATATCGGGNTCAGCGCNGGCTATCCCAATNTNATCACCTGNGANATGGGCGGNACCAGTTTCGACGTCTCCCTCGTCNCCAATGGCGAGAGCGCGCTNGCTGCTCAGACATCGGTCGACTTTGGTCTTGTCATCCGGACGCCCATGATCGAGATCACCACNATCGGCGCCGGCGGCGGCTCTATCGCCTGGGTTGACCGGGGCGGTATCCTNCAAATCGGACCGGAAAGTGCCGGCTCGGACCCCGGACCCGTGTGCTACGGCCTCGGCAATGACCGGCCCACCGTGACCGATGCCAATCTTGTTCTGGGCCGCATTAACGGCGAAAAACCCATCGGGGGTGCTTTAGACCGGCTCGACACGAACGCCGCCAAACGTGCCCTGGAGAATCATGTGGCGACCCCATTAGGCTTGGACGTGATGGCCGCCGCAGAGGCCGTCATCCGGGTCGCAAATGCCCGCATGGCCGGTGCCATCCGACTTGTGTCCGTGGAGCGGGGCCATAATCCGGAAGCGTTCGTTGCCATGCCCTTTGGCGGCGGCGGCGCCCTTCACACCGGCGCTTTGATCAAGGATGTTGGGCTCTCGAAGGCCCTTGTGCCGCGCTATCCGGGGGTTACCAGCGCGCTCGGCTGCGTCATCGCTGACATGCGATTTGACCGGGTCCACACCATCAACGTATTGGTGGACCAGCTCAACATGGCAGAATTTCAGAAAGAAATATCGGCCACGATTTCGGACGGGGGGGCCCGACTGACGGAGGCTGATGCTGTTTTTGAGGGCCGGGAGCATATCATCGAGCTNGACATGCTNTATGTCGGTCAAACCCANACCGTCTCTGTNCGCCTNCCCGTGAGCGCCGCCGATGTGGAAGCCACCTTAAACAGAGAGCTGATCTTAGAGGCCTTTGAAGCCACCTATCAGGACGCTTACGGCCGNCTGCTGGCGGGCCTACCCATCCGGATTATGAATTTGAAAATCGCCGTCATTGGCAAACGGCCTAAANTTGATCTTGCGGTTCTGGGACCGTCNNGGACGGCCTCGATCGAGACAGCGAAGACGGGTGAGCGGGAGATTTGGATTGACGGCGTCTGGCGCACGGCGACGGTCTACCGGCGTCTAGAACTTCCCGAGAGCGCCCAAGTGCCCGGCCCGGCCCTTCTTGAACAACCGGACACCACGATCTTTATCGATCCCGACCTGGAAGGTGTCGTGGATCGGTTCGGCAATCTCGTGATTTCCAGGAAAACGTATTGAACTGGGACACCACCGCGCTGATGTTCCTCGACATGCAAAACGACTTTCTGCATGCCGATGGCGCCTATGCGCGGGGCGGAGCGACATCGGACCACCTGGCCGTCCTACCGGCCCGGCTGAAACCTCTGGCCGATCATGTCCGGCGGAAGGGCGGTTGGATTGTATCCACCCATTTTACGCTTGTTCCCGGAAGGGGAGGGCATCCGTTTATATCGGATCATCTGAAAAGGCTCCGCCCGTTTCTTGGAAAAGGGGATTTTGCACCGGGCAGTTGGGGGCATGCTCTCTTAGATGATCTGGCGCCAGCGGACCTGTCGGTGGATAAAATTGCGTACTCCGCATTTTATATGAGCCGGCTAGACTGGGTCCTTCGCACCGCTGGCATTACACATATTATTGGTGCCGGCATCGTCACAAATGGCGGCGTCACATCCACGCTTCGAGATGCCCATGTTCATGGCTACCACAGCACCGTGCTTGAGGATGGCTGTGCGGCCTTTGATACCCAGGTTCATAAAACAAGCACCGATGCATTGCGGAGCGTGGCGGATATTGCCACCATTTCAGACATATTGAAGGAATAAACTTATGAACCGCGAGGCCTATCCCCACCTGTTCGACCAGACACATCTTGGATCAGTCCTGACGAAGAACCGGGCCTGTGTCGCACCCATGACCCGCATCAGCGCCGACGAACACGGTGTACCAACGGATATTATGGTGGATCATTACCAGGCCTATGCAAAAGGTGGCTGGGGCCTCGTTTTTACAGAAGGAACTTATGTCGACGAGACCCATGCCCAGGGCTACAGAAACCAACCCGGCATGGCCCACGAGGGTCACGCTGCCGGCTGGCGACGGGTGGTGGATGCCGTTCATGCGGAAGACACCCCGATCTTCCAGCAGTTCATCCATGCAGGCGGCCTGGTCCAGGATAANCGCTATGTGGAAACCGGTATTGCCCCGTCCCGCGTCGATCAATTGGGCCACAAGATGCCCCATTATTACGGCGAGGGGCCCTTTCCCGAACCCCGGGAGATCACCAAGGATGAAATGAAGGACGTCGCCGCCAGCTTTGCATCTGCGGCCCGGCGCGCCGNCAATGCGGGATTTGACGGCNTCGAGATCCACGGTGCCAACGGCTACCTGCTGGACCAGTTCCTAACCACCTTTGCCAATGTCCGGGACGATGAATATGGGGGCTCCACCGAGAACCGCATCCGCTTTCATTGCGAAGTACTCGCCGCTGTTCTGGACGCTGTGGGGTCTCAGATACCAGTGGGCATTCGTATTTCCCAGACCAAGGTGAACAACTTTGACTACCAATGGCCGGGAGGCGCCGAAGACGCGCGTATTATATTTGGCGCTCTTAAAGCCGTTGGGCCCACCTATATTCATGTCAGCACCCATAAGGGCCTGGAAGAGGTTTGGGGTTCGGGCCGCAACCTGGCAGACTGGGCCAAGGAAATCTGGGGCGGGCCGACCATCGCCTGCGGCGGGCTCAACAACCCTAGTCGGGCGGACAAACTTTTGGCGGAGGGCCAGGCTGATTTTTGCGCCCTCGGCAAGGGCGCACTGGCGGATCCCGCATGGCCCGATAAAATCCAGGCGGGCCAAGAGCCTATTGGTTTTGATCCCGGCATGATCAAACCTTATGCAACACTCCAGAATACACTAGATTGGCGCGCTGCTCATTAATANAAAGCCGATTTCTAATCTCTCCGGGCGTCAACATCAGGCATATCAAACCTGTAATTAATACCTGTAATAGATATCTGGGCAAGTTATCAGCGCTCTGTGCGGTCTTTAGGTCATTTCACCATTGTTTTATGAGGCGTAATCTGACTGAATCCGGACAGGAAGCATGAACAAAAGTAAGTGAGTACGCCATGNGCATTGTCACCGTCGGTCAAGCCGTCCCCCGCCATGAAGACCCAGTCCTCTTGAAGGGGGAAGGGCGCTATACAGGGGATGTCACCCTCCCTAATCAGACATACGGCTATGTTTTGCGCTCGCCCCATGCGCACGCGAAAATCAACAGCATNCAAACGGGATCTGCCAAGGCNGCGCCCGGTGTNCTCGACGTGTTAACNGGGGCAAACTGCCAGGCGGACNGGGTCGGCAAATTNCCAACCGTTCAAATGCCGGCACCAAATTTCGATTTTGATACCCATATTCGCCCCGATCGCTATGCGCTTGCAACGGACAAGGTCCATTTTGTTGGGGAAGAAGTCGCCTTCGTGGTGGCAGAAACTCTCGCCCAAGCGAAGGATGCCGCCGAACTAATAGAAGTGGACTACGCCCCCCTCCCCGCAGTCACGGACGCGACCGAGGCCATGCGGGACGGCGCGGTACAAATCTGGCCTGACAATCCCGGCAATGTCTGTTTTGAGAGCGAACTGGGCGATAAAGATGCCACGGACACNGCCTTTGANTCAGCGGCACATGTTGTAAAACAGCGCATGNTCGTNAACCGGTCCTCGGCCAATTCCATGGAAACCCGGGGCACCAATGCCGATTTTGATCCGGTCTCCGGACATTGCACAGTCTATGTCGGTGTGCAGGGTGTGTTTGGCATGCGCAACACACTGGCCAATGCTGTCTTTGATGACGAGATTGATAATTTCAGGGTTGTCACCGGTCATATCGGCGGAAGTTTCGGCATGAAAAATTTTTATGCGGAAACGATTTTGACCATTTGGGCTGCGCGCAAATTGAACCGACCTGTAAAGTGGGAGAATGACCGACAGGAGTCCCTGCTCTCCGATTACCACGGTCGGGACAAAGTCGCCGATCTAGAATTGGCGCTCGATGCCGATGGAGCTTTTCTCGGTATCCGCGCTCACATTGTCGCCAATATGGGGGCCTATCTCTCTCCGCTATTTGTCGCCCACACGCTGCTCAGCAATGGTGGTATCATCGGGGTGTATCAGACGCCGACGGCTCATCTCACGATCAGCGCCATCCATACCAATACCGGTTCCACCAATCCGTATAGAGGTTCCAACCGGCCTGATGTCGCTTATTATATGGAACGGATCATTGACGTGGCGGCGGCAGAAACCGGGATTGACCGCATGGAACTCCGGCGTCGAAATATCATTCCAGACGAGGCCTTCCCGTATCAGGGCCCTCTTGGCATTAACTACGACAGCGGTAACTTCACTCTCGACTTCGAAGAAGCGCTCCGTCTGATTGAGGCCGACGGGTTCGAGGTCCGCCGAACCCAGTCGGAGGCCAACGGCAAATACAGAGGTCTTGGTCTCGCCAACAATGTGGAAGGTGCCGCAGGCGGCGGACAGGAATTCGTTGACATCTCGTTCGATGCCGACGGCAAAGTCGACGTCTTCGCCGGCACTACGGAAAATGGGCAAGGCCATCCCACCATGTACCGCCAAGTGGTCAGTGATAAGCTCGGCATCGATATGGATCGGATCGCCGTCCACGAGGGAGATTCGGGCCTTATGGCACAGGGTAACGGAACCGGCGGCTCCCGCGTCTCCTCCGTTGGCGCCAGCGCTGCCCGCGTCGCCTCGGAGAAAATGATTGAAAAAGCAAAAGCCGTTGCAGGTCATGAGCTTGAAGCCGCCACTGCGGACATCGCGTTCGCAGATGGCGGCTTTGAAATAGCCGGCACAGACCGCCGCCTATCCTGGAAAGAAGTCGCGGCTGCAGCCCATAAAGACAGTTTGCCCGAGAAGCTTCAGGGCGGTCTCTCGGTCAACGGGGATTTTCAAGGTGCCGCTAACAACTTCCCGAGCGGCACCCATGCGTGCGAGGTGGAAGTGGATAAGGAAACAGGACGGGTAGAAATCTTACGCTATATTGCTGTCACCGACGCTGGCCAAGTGATCAATCCGCTTTTGTTCGAGGGCCAAATACATGGCGGGATCGGTCAAGGCGCCGGACAGGTCCTCATGGAAGGCATCCAATATGACGACACCTCTGGCCAGATGCTGACCGGCTCTTTCCTGGATTACGCCATGCCCCGGGCTAGTGACTTTTGCTCCTTCGAACTGACTGACCACCCATCACTCACGGACACCAACCCCATCGGCTCCAAGGGGGCCGGTGAAGTCGGCACCGCCTGCGCCATGCCGGTCGTGGTAAACGCTGTGGTAAATGCTCTCAACGGCCTCGGCGTGAAACATATCGACATGCCCATGACGGGTGAGACGGTGTGGACGGCAATGGGAAGAGGTGAAGGTTGAGCCATTTGCCGGAAACGGCGGGCCAAGATCAACACGCCGAATAGTCGCGTATGTCCGGCAACGTCTTGAACATCGGCCGCGATCCTCATCGATTAAAGAAAACCCGGAGCAATGCTTAGCCATCCGATCGGCTAATTGACGTGCTGTCCTTCCAGCTTCGTAATAAAGTTGAAAAAGATTCGAAACAGCCACGTCTGATCATTACTTGTCCAGGATGCAAATATAAATTCATAGTCCAGCAGTTAAGACCTGT
>NHHQ01000081.1 GCA_002170915.1 Rhodospirillaceae bacterium TMED167
AAACTTTCATGGCTGTCAGTGCTGCCTGCCTGCCTGCCTGCCAGGGTGCTGAGCCAGGACGGCAAAGTCACGTTGAAAAGACCCCACAGGTTATAGGCAAACAGGCTCACAATGACCGTTAGGCCGACAATAAACCAGGGATTCTGAAATTGGATGCCCCATCCGATGGCGGCGCCCGCGAACTTTAAGCCCATGAGGACGCTCGCGATGACTAGAAACGAGAATAAAATTCCCAGAGACGAGGCGAGGAAACTCGTGCGGATGACCCGTGTGTCGGCCCCGCCGTGGGAGACGATGCCCAGCATTTTAAGGGAAATCACGGGCAGCACGCAGGGCATGAGGTTCAGGATGAGCCCGCCCAAAACGGCGAGGGTGAGAATAAATGGCAAAGAATCGGGCAGGCGGGACGGGTTCGCTGACAGAGGTGGGCCGGTACCGACGGGATGGTTTTGGGTGGTGGCGCGCCCGTCATCCACGAGGGTAAGTGTGAGAGTTGCGTTCTGTATTTTGGTGTCTTCTTCCTCGGACGCTGGCAGGATCAATACCGCACGTTTCCCGCCGTTTTCCAGGCTTACGTCCGGCGGTGAGAAGAAGGCGAGTTCAGGACCTTCTACAAAAATATCCGGCTTCGTGAACGGCACAGCGGATGTCGCTACTACACGAATAGTGCCGTTGCGCACGTCTTTTTCCACCGTGTTGAACGCGCCGGCGGTTTCCACTTTTTCAATTGTGAGGCCGTGGTTGGCGCCGTCACCCGGCACTTGAGCCGTGAATTTATTGATCAGCTGAAAATGATCGGTTGCGCGTCCATGCCCGACGGGCAACTCGAGGCTCAATTCTGTCTGGTAGGGAATGCAAACATCGTCGCAGGTGAGGTAGTGTAGTTTGGCGCGCAGTTTTAACGGCTCATTGGGATCTCTCGCATTCGCCACGATCGGGAAAACTACCTCGTTCTTATAGCCCAGGGTTTGAAATCCCAACACCTCAAACCGCGTAGGCGCGGGCCAATTGAATTTTACCGTTCCCAGGTTTACCGATTGCGTCCAGTCCATCCGAGGCGGAAACCCAGCATCGCCCGGCGTGCGCCAATAGACCTTCCAGCCTTTTTGGAGCTTAAATTGTAGACCCAGCTGAACAGTCTTACCTTCACCCAAACCCTGAGTGGCTGAAATCAGCCGCACCTTGTTTTGTTGGGTGACAAACCAGTCGGAGGCGCCTTCTTTAGCTGAGGTGTTTCCCATGGGTATGATCGCCAACCCCACAGCAAAGGCGAGAAGGGACGTGGTGCGCACTACTCGGCGTAAGACGGTCTGTTGGGTCATCTGACGATCAACCTCAGTTGAAAAAAAGGCCTTGGCAAGAAGGTCATCTTAAACCGTATATAGGAAATAAAAGGTGGGAAAGTGTAAACACTGCAGGAGACCCGGATAACTTTGCTTACCGATAATGTAGGTCTGTTTCTGCAGAAATGGGAGGGGGTAAAATTGATCAGGAAATTCCTAAGGTTCTTTGAACACGACCGTCCCTATGTCAATATGAACGGGAAAGACATCGCGTGCGGGCCCGTCCGATCATAAAACCGTCCCAGCATAAAACCCGTACAAGCATAAACCAAGAAACAGTGAAATCATGACAGACCAGATAGACCTTCCCGATAATCCTTATATGACAGGCCGTCTTTTGATCGCAATGCCGGGCATGCGCGATGAAAGATTTGCCAACACCGTGATATACATGTGTGCGCATTCGGACGAGGGCGCAATGGGTCTGGTGCTTAACCAGCGCCTCGACGCACTCTCCTTTACCGAGTTGATGGAACAACTCGAAATCAACGAAGACGACGCGCCCGAGGATGTGCCAGTGCATTTCGGCGGGCCGGTGGAGGCTGGGCGGGGCTTCGTCCTGCACACGGCAGATTATCGCCAAGACGCCACCCTGGACGTTGAAGACGGCATCGCGCTGACGGCGACGGTAGACATTCTAAAATCCATTGCCCGAGGCTATGGTCCTCGTCAGAGCTTGCTTGCGCTTGGCTATGCCGGATGGGGCCCAGGCCAGCTCGATGATGAGATCCGGGCAAATGGCTGGCTCCAGGCGCCTGGCGACATGGACCTGTTGTTCGACACGGCCCTAGACACAAAATGGGAACGGGCGATTTCCAAACTCGGCATTGATCNCCGCATGCTATCGGGTGAGGCAGGGCACGCGTAACTGGTTAAGTATCGTCCCCGCCNTTCTCTGCNGCTGCCAGATTNTCGATTATGGTCAGNAGCGTCTCTCGCATGCTGGCGACCTCAGGGTCGCCAATGGCNCCGAGCGCGATTTTGTTGACGTCGATGGCTAGTGGAATGAGATGGTNCTCNAGCGCCTTACCCGAAGNTGTCAGGAAGACATGCNGACGCCGCCGATTGCTACCCACATGCCGGCGGANGACATGGCCGTCTTTTTCCATNTGNCGGACCACGGCCGTNGTGGTAGCCTCCTTGACACCGGCCTCGCGGCTCAGTTCCCGTTGAGTTAGACCGTCTCCATTCCAAAGCACGCGCAGGAAGGTCCAGTGGCCAAAGGGGATGTCATGCTCGGCCAGCCGAGTTTGTAGGCTGCGCTCCAGGGCGCGCGCCACGTCCCGGATCAAGTGCGCAAGGCGATCATCGGGCACGGCATCGCGCCAATGCTGCAGGATCAGTTCGGTTTCATTGCGGTCAGTCGGGAGGGTCACGCCGGCACGCCACACTGATTCGACATTGTGATGTCGTTTCCGGACGTTGCCGATGCTAAAATACCCAGACATACCTCCAGCGTTGCGGTTGCCCAAGCGCCGCTGTGGAGCGCTTCCGTGCCGTCGACAAGCACGCCAACCAATTCATCAATGACTTCGGCGCGGGGCACGGTAGGTGACGGCACCTCGAGATGGGACCGTTGGGTATCGCCATAGATCATGATCCCAGTTGGCAGGGGGCGGATGTCGGCGCGCTCACAGGACACAATAATGCTTCCAAAATGCTGGTGTCCGTATGTCCCAACTTTGTCCAGGTCAGCTGGTTGATATAGGGGACCGCCGTAATTGCGCGCGGATTTGGCCTCATTTTCCGGCTTATCTCGGGTCAGCGATGCCAGATTTTGCCGTGTCGCCCAATAAGTGTCCGGATTTTTGCGAACCCCCAGCTCCCCCTGCCAGTCCAGAAATTCATCGGAGTCAAAATGGGCATAGCCGCTGTAGACGGCCGTCGCCACCAGACCGTCTTTAAAGGTCAGGAACGCACTATATGCGCCTTCCGTGTTGCGTTCCGTATCCCAGGCACCTGTCATCGCCCGGACGCTAGTGACCTGCCCGCCCCCGAGCAGCCGCAAAATATCGATCTGATGGGCTGCCTGACTGTAGACAACGCCGCCGCCTCGAGCCGTATCCAGTTCATCCGAGCGGCGTGGCCGATACATGAAGTCGGTGTAGTTGAGGGCTGTCATCATTCGGACCCGGCCCAATGTTCCTCCTTTTATCAGCTCTCGTGTTTTCAGATACGGCATGTCGAAACTATGGCTATGGCCAATCAAAAGATGAATACCGGCCTGTTTGGCGATGGCTGATATTTCCAAACAGCCGGCCATGCTGAGTGCCATCGGTTTTTCCATCAGGACATGAATGCCTGCTTCGGCCAGCACGCGGATTTGCTCCACGTGCCCATCCACCGGCGTTGCGAGATATACGGCATCGACCTGTGCTCCAGTCAGAAGATCCTCAAGCGAGGTATAGACCGTGCCGCCAAAATCTTGCGTGAACCGTGCACGGGCCTCAGGCTGGGGGTCCGCCCCGGCTACCAGTTGCACCCGGGGATCAAGGGCAAAGGTAGGCACCATCACGGTGAAGGCCCGACCTAGGCCCACAGCGCCTAGCCGGATCAGCGGCGTGGTGTCCGACTTAGGCATGACGCACCGCCGGACCAGGTGACAATTTTCTGGACAGAGGATATCCTCCAGGTTAGAAAAATTAGGTGCCTAAGTTTATTCTGTTTGTTTCCCCGCAGCAAGAACCCGTGTCGCGACGGGCGCGAAGGTAAAGAATATTTTTGGGAAGATATCAGACAATATACGATTGAGGAGTGTACATGTTTACCCAGGAACAAAATAATACCCTATGCCGGGTGGAGGGCGATGCCCCCATGGGGCAGCTCATGCGGCGGCATTGGTTGCCCGCGTGTCTGTCCGAAGAAGTCGCCGCACCTGACTGTACACCTCTAAAGACCCGCCTTTTAGGCGAAACCCTAGTTGTCTTCCGCGACTCGAAGGGCAAGCTGGGCGTCCTGGAAGACCGTTGTCCCCACCGCAAAGCCTCCCTATCGTTCGGACGTAACGAGGAATGTGGGCTCCGCTGCTTGTACCACGGCTGGAAGTTTGCTGTGGACGGGACCGTTCTGGATATGGCGTCCGAGCCTAACAGCGAGCGCAAGCAGCAGTCCTTCCAACATAAAGCCTACCCAGTTCGGGAAAGCGGCGGTTTTGTCTGGGTTTATCTCGGCGATGAGGCAACCATGACCGATTTCAAGCCGCCGGCTTGGGCGCCCGCGCCAGACATTCCCGTGAGCGTGGTGAAAATTCAAACGCCCTGCAATTGGGCCCAGGTGCTGGAGGGATCGATCGATTCAGCGCACAGTTCGAGTCTCCACTCAACGAATATGCCGACTGCCGAAGTGGCTGGGTCCACAGCAACGGAAGACGCCTGGTTCCGGCCGTCCAGCGATAAATCTCCCCGCCTTGAAATCGAAATGATGGACTATGGGTTCCGCTATGCGGCGCTGCGTATCCCTATCATTGACCCGGAAACCCATATTTATGTGCGGACGACCGAGTTTATTGCACCGTTTACCGTGCTGATCCCACCCAATAACCAATACAATCTGGCCCAGATGCTATTCCCCATCGATGATGTGAACACCATGTTTTACTGGGTTGCGTGGCACCCCGATCCAGACAAAGGCATCAGCCAGGATGCCTGGCGTAAATTCTGCGCTGCTGAAGTGGGCGTGGAATTGGATGCGCAGTACAAAAAATCCATCACCCTGGACAACATGTTCAAGCAAGACAGAGAGGCTATGAAAAATGGGGACTTTACAGGCATCAAAGGCATTCCCGCCCAGGATATGGCCATGTGGGAGTCAATGGGACCCATTGCCTCTCGCGACAGTGAGATTTTGGGCACGAGTGACCTCAGTATTGTGAAATTTCGTCAGCAAATGCTGAAAGCAGCTGAGGCTGTTGCCGCTGGCGGACCGGCCATCGGCACGTCAAAAAACCGCATTCCGCCAGACCAAATAGTGTCCTATGAACGCATTCTTCCCAAATCGGTGGATTGGCGGACATTCGATCCCGCTTATGCAGAGGCTGCGGAATGAGCGCCCTTACCCTCTCTGCCGCCTTTGGTGACTATGACCGCACCCGTCCCATTGTGGACGGGCGGGTCCAGATTGATGGTGTGAACCCAATCTGTCAGCTGTTGTCGCCGGAGGAAATGTTTTTCCGAGCCTTCCGGCATCACGATTTCGACATCTGCGAGCTTTCCATGAGCTCTTATTGTGTCTCCGTCAGCCGGGGCGACAACCAGTATATTGCAGTGCCGGTATTTCTCTCTCGCACGTTCCGGCACACTTCTATCTATGTACGCACCGACCGGGGTATTGAGAAACCCATGGATCTCAGGGATCGGCGCATCGGCATTGCCGAATATCAGCTGACGGCTAATGTGTGGGCGCGGGCGTTTCTGGAGGAAGAGGGGCTAGCACCCTCCGACATTCAATGGGTCATGGGGGGTATGATCACGCCCGACCGGCCCGAAAAAATCAAACTCCAGCTGCCGCCGGAGGTTCGGATGGAACGCGCACCTGCTGGCGCCACCCTGAACCAGATGCTGTTGGACGGCGACATCGACGGTTTTGTTGGCCCTCGGGCCTTGCCTTGCTTCGTCGACGGTCATCCGGACGTGGGTTGGCTGTATGCTGATCCGCAAGCGGCGGCTGAGGCGTATTACGAGCGCACAAAAATTTTCCCTATCATGCATGTGCTGGGGGTGCGGAAAGAGCTTGCCGAGAAGTATCCCTTTTTGCCGGGGGCGCTGTTGAAAGCGTTTACGGAGGCAAAGGCCATGGCCTTGGACGCGCTCCTGGATGTAAGCGCCACAAAGGTGACCATGCCGTTTGTTGAAGAATCTCTCGGCCGCGCTGGGGCGCTCATGGGCGAGGATTTTTGGTCCTACGGCTTCAAGCCCAATGCTCATGTGCTCGATACTTTCTTAGACGCCCATCACAGACAGGGTTTGTCTAGCCGCCGGCTTCAGCCGGAAGATCTTTTCCATCCGGCAACTCTCGAAACCTACGCTCTTTAAAACTACTCGCATCGCGTGGCTTATAACTCGAGAGCTTTGAAGGGGTCCGATTCGGCCGCAAGGAGGGCGAGGGCGGCGTCGATGAGGGGCTTGAGTTCGGCTATCCGTTCTTCGGGTACGTCGATGTCAATGTTCCGGTCGGGGTGGAGATATTTGACCAAGGTGAAATAAACGATGCTGAAAACGTCGAATTGGGCGTTTGCGATGGTGGGGTCACTGACCCAGTTCCGGCCCAGCTCGCGAAATAATTTCGCGACCGCGACACCGCCGCCATAACAGTCGAATGTTCGGCAAAATCCGAATCCATGATGTTCTAGAGTCTCGAAAATGGAGCATCGCTTCATGGTCGGGTCCAGATGCTTACATGGAATTCGTGCCGGTTTGGGGTAGGAGTCGTGGGGCAGTTTGGTGGCCACGCAGCAAATGGCGTCGCAATGGTCGCAATCCGCGGCAAGTTTACTCTTATCGAAAACACGTGGCGGAGACGCGGTGGGCATGGCGGACGCCCTAATTGAGGTGATCCTGGATGCGGTCATATTCCGCAAGGTTCTGAGTGGGACCAATGGCAGCGACGGTTGGGATGGTGGTGAAGAGTCGGCCGGCGACACGCATCACGGCCTTAGTGTCCACAGCGTCGATCTTTTCAATGACCTCTTCGTTGGGAATGGCGCTGCCGTATATCTGCAATTGCCGGGCGGCTTGTTCGCACCGAGCCGATGTACTTTCCAGGGCCATCAGAGTGGAAGATTTTAGTTGCGCGCGGGCCCGCATTACTTCGCCTTCATGCACGGACTCACGGACATTTTTTACTTCATCGCAGATGACGGGTACCAGGTCACCGATGTCATCGCCGCCGGTGCCAGCATAAATACCGAACAATCCTCCATCCTCATAGCTGGAGGCGAACGTGTAGATGCTATAGACGAGCCCGCGCTTCTCCCGGGCTTCCTGAAACAGCCGCGATGACATCCCGCCGCCCAGCAGGGTCGAGAGCACCGCCAGGGGGTAATAGTCCGGATCATTATGGGAAATGCCGTCGAACCCCATGACCAGATGCACTTGTTCCAAATCGCGCTTTTCCCGGTAATCACCGCCGCGATAGGTGACCGGTTCCGTGCCGTGGGGATTATTTGGCGGGAGTTGGGTGAAGATGCTTTTAGCCTGGGTCACGAATGCATCATGATCCACGTTGCCGGCCGCCGCGACAACAATCCGGTTGCCGGAATATTGCTCGTCCATAAAGTTTTTAATGGTAGCCCGCGGCATGCCCTCGATCCCTGCGGCTGATCCTAATATCGGCCGGCCCATTGGCTGGTCGGGAAATGCGGTTTCCTGGAACCGGTCAAACACGATGTCATCAGGCGTGTCGTTGGCCTGGTGAATTTCTTGGATCACAACCGCTCGCTCGCGCTCCAGTTCCTCCTGGTCGAGGGTCGAATTCTGTAGGATATCACCTATCAAATCGATAGCCAGGGGCACATCCTCCTTGAGGACTTTCGCAAAATAAGCTGTGTTTTCTCTGGACGTATAGGCGTTCAAATGTCCACCGACCGCCTCAATCTCTTCCACAATGGCGCGCGCCGAGCGCCTCTTGGTGCCTTTGAAGGCCATATGTTCAAGGAGGTGGGATACCCCGTTGAGGTCACGTTGTTCGTGCCGGGCGCCGACCTCTACCCAGGCGCCTACCGAGGCCGTCTCCACCGTTTGTACGGGATCCGTAATGATCCGAAGGCCGTTATCAAGCGTGGTGATCCGGATGGTCACGTGGCATCACTTTCCGTTAGGTGGCCGGCAATATATTGTTTCACTTGGTCTATGTCATTGGGAAGAGACACCATTCGTTCTTCCCGGTCAAACAGATCGGCTAGCCGGGCGGGGAGACGGGGCCGTTGGCCCGTGGCGCCTTCCACGGCATCGGGAAATTTTGCGGGATGGGCCGTGGCCAAGGACACAACCGGCGACTTTNCTGATGNCGCCGNGGATGCACTGGCCNGTGTTGCTCGTCCGGCCATAATACCGATGATGGTGTGGGGATCGACCANTTCGCCTGTCTCATGGTAGAGCGCGGCTAGGGCGCCCANCGTGTTGTTNTCGCCGAGCCNACGACCCTCGAACAGCTTTCCCATCGTGCGCCAGCGGGCCTTGCCGAAAGACACCCGGCGGTCTCGACGGAACCGCTCCATGATCTTTGCCACGCTGGCGCCGTCCCGCCGGTAATATTCGAATAAGAGGCGCTCGAAGTTACTGGAAATCTGAATATCCATGCTCGGACTGAGTGTTGGTACGACCTCAGCCATAGTCATCTCGCCGGTTTCAAAATATCGGGTGAGAATATCGTTGGCATTGGAGCCAACGATAAATTTCTCTACGGGCAGCCCCATGCGGTGGGCCGCATAACCGGCAAACACATTACCGAAATTTCCCGTGGGCACCGAAAATGTCACTTTTCGGTCGGGCGCTCCCAAATGAAGTGCAGCCCAAAAATAATACACGATCTGTGCCATAATTCGGGCCCAGTTGATNGAGTTGACCGCTGACANATTATACCGATCGCGAAANNNCGNATGGGCGAACAAGGCCTTTACCANGTCNTGGCAGTCGTCAAAGGTGCCTTCCAGGGCNATGTTNTGAACATTGGCNGACTGCACCGTNGTCATCTGGCGGCGCTGCACTTCGGACACCCGACCTTTGGGGTGGAAGATGAATATCTCAATGGCGTCCCGGTCCCGGCACGCCTCAATGGCTGCCGANCCGGTGTCGCCGGATGTAGCGCCGACNATGGTGACTTTGCGGCCTTTNCGGCTAAGGACGTCATCNAANAGGCGGCCCACCAGTTGAAGGGGGTAATCCTTAAAGGCAAGGGTCGGTCCATGGAACAGTTCCAGCAACCAGTCATTAGGCCCCAATTGTTTCAGCGGCGCAACGGCTGGATGGTCAAACGCGGCATAGGTGTTGGACACTATCTTGGCGAAGGTGTCCGCGTCGATGGCGGTCCCGAGATAGGGGGTCATGACCTGTATGGCCAGGTCACCATAGGGCAAACCGCGCAGGGATTTAATGTCCGTCTTGGAAAATTTCGGCCAGGTTTCGGGGACATAAAGACCGCCGTCGCGGGCGAGGCCCGTCAGCAATACGTCGTCAAACGGCAGAACCGGCGCCTGCCCCCTCGTGCTGACATATTTCACAACGCGTGCCTTTACATGATGACGTTAAAATTTACAACGAATGTTCTACAAAGCACGTGCCCCCGATACAAGCCGCCGGGGTCTCACAGAGGCCGCCTCAGCAAGGATCTCAGGCGGAGGCTGGAGACGGGGATTTCGGATGCGGATTTTAGGAGGGTATCCTAGGAGCGGGCGAGATAACGATCGCGAAGGTGCCCAAGAAAAATATCAGCGTTTAATTCTTCGCCGGTGGCGGCCCGGATGAGATCCGACGTTTCCAAGAGAGACCCTTTCCCGTGAATGTGATTGCCGAGCCACGCGTATAGCGGTTTGAAATTCCCCGTCCCGATCTCCGCCAAGATGGCAGGGTTCGTCGTGGTTGCTGTGCGAAACAGTTGTGCGGCTGTGATGGCGCCAAACGTGTAACTCGGGAAATAGCCGAACGCGCCATCGAACCAGTGAATGTCCTGCATGCAGCCGTCTCTGTCGTCTGGCGGCGTCAGATTCAGCAATGCCGTCATGCTGTCTTTCCAGGCAGCGGGCAGATCGTCGAGGGACAGGTCACCCGCTAGCAAAGCTGTTTCGAGACGGTAGCGCAGAATCACATGGAGCGGATAGGTCACTTCATCTGCATCTACGCGGATCAGGCCTGGCCGGACTTTGGTATAGACACGGTAAAGATTGTCTGGTGCCCATTCGGGTCCGGCCCGCTCGAATACTTCTTCCATGAGGGGGCCAGCGAAGGTGAGAAATTCCAGAGATCGGCAGGCCTGCATTTCGATCAGCAGCGACTGGCTCTCATGNATATCCATGCCGCGCGCTGCGCCCACTGGCTGGCGCCGCCAGTCTGATGGCAGATTTTTTTCATAAAGGGCGTGACCNGTCTCGTGCAGCACGCCCATNAGACCGGTCATGAAGTCGTTTGCCTCATACCGGGTTGTGATGCGGAGATCATCCGGTGTGCCGCCGGAAAAGGGATGTAGGCTCTCGTCCAATCTGCCGGATTTGAAATCGAATCCCAAGACGGCCATCAGCCGGGCGCCGAGAGCGCGTTGCTGATCAAGGGGGAACGGCCCTACCGGTGACACCGCTTCCGGNTGGGAAGCCTGATGTTCCGATATTTCGGACAGCAGGCCCGGCAACTCCCTTCCCAGTCGGTCGAACAGNGTGTCCACCATATCCGATCGAAGACCCGGCGTGAACTGATCCATCAACGCGTCGTAAGGGGTGCAGTTCAGCTTTTCTGCCTTGGCTTGGGCGGCCTCTCTGGACAGGAATAATACCTCCGCCAGGAGTGGTTTGAGCGCGTTGAAGTCATTATCTACCCTCGCCCTCCGCCAGCGAGTTTCGCAGGTATTAGACGCCTTGGAGAGCGCGGTGACGAGTGACGTTTCCACGGCTGTTGCATGCGTGAACAGCCGTTCCATCTCGCGCAGGTTTGCTTGCTGCCAACTGTTTAACGAACCCGTTTCTAGGGCGGCCGCCAAAAGCTCGCCGGTCTCAGAAGATGCCAGAATGTCGTGGCGAATGGTGGCCAGCACGGCCAGTTGCTCATGTCTGCCTTCTGCGCTGCCCGGCGGCATCATGGTTGCGGCATCCCAGTGGAGTATACCGGCTGCATCCTCAAGCGTGGCGAGCGTACGAAACTTCTCTTCGAGTTGCGAATAGGCGGTCATTTGTGGAAGAGGTTACGTGCCCGCCGAGAGGAGCGCATGATCGGCAAGAAGCACGACGAAGACCAGGAATAGATAGAGGATGGAGTAACGGAACATGGCGCGCGGTTCTTCGGCGCCCTCGCTGTTCCGCACCAGGAAGGCGTGGCGAATAAACCATATGCCAAACGCGCCGATAATAAGGCCCCCTGCCACACTAATCATGCCGATGAATGCCGGCACAAGGGTCAGGGGCACCAGCAGCAGGGTATAAATAAGGATCTGACGTTTCGTTTCTTGGACACCCGAGACGACAGGCATCATGGGCACTCCCGCTCTCTCGTAGTCTCCGGAACGATAGAGAGAAAGCGCCCAGAAGTGCGGCGGCGTCCACATGAAAATTATGGCGAACAGAGTAATAGAACCGATACTGATATCGTTGGTCACGGCAGCCCAGCCAATCATCGGCGGTAATGCTCCAGACGCGCCACCGATGACGATGTTTTGCGGAGTACGGCGTTTGAGCCAGATGGTGTAAACGAACACATAGAAAGCGATGGTTATGGCGAGCAGAATGGCGGAGATAAGATTGACCCAGATACCCATCACTGCGACGGAGATCATTGAAAGTATCGTGCCAAGCCACAAAGCGGCTGGAGGTTTCAGGCGGCCTGCGGGCAAAGGACGGTTCATTGTCCGCTCCATCACACCATCAATGTCCCGGTCGTACCACATGTTGACGGCCCCGGACGCGCCTGCACCCACGGCGATGCATACGACGGCAAGGATAGCGGTTAGGAGATCAATCTCGCCTGGCGCCAGCAACATGCCGGCGATACCCGTGAATAGGACGAGTGACATGACCCGGGGTTTCAGCAGGAGCGCATAATCCACGAACTGGTTCTGGTTGACAGGCTCTGGCGCGTCTTCCTGAGCCGCCAGCTTCGAGGTTTCAGCCGGCGTTTGGTGTGTGATGGAATTATCTGTCATCGTCCGCTTCTTATTGCATGGGGTCTGCCTGCCTGAAAAGCGCTTTCAAGGCAATAAGGATAAACATAACGCCTCCAATGATGGCGAGCCCGCCGCCAAAGTCCCGAATGCCGGTGGCGGCCACAGCCGAGACAGTGTCAACGTCGATACCGGCGCCCATAATTTTTCGCGACGCGCCCATACCGCCAGCTGCAAACATCCCAACGATGAATAACCACTGACCGGTGGCGTATAGTCCGATTTGCCAGGCCACTAGTTTACCGCGCGCGATCGTGCGGCCCAGCAACGGCAGCAACCAGGTGTAAAAAAGTCCGACAAAGACCAAGTTGATGCCGCCGATGACACCGTGGTAATGCGCAGGTGTGCGGGTATCGACACCGTCGACAAAAAACCCAAAGAGCGCGCCCGTGGAAAACACAGTAAACGCCGCCGCCAAACTGAACCCGCCGGGATCTGTAAAGTGAAAGTTATGTCTTTGGTGCCAGAGCCCCAACGCCAAGGCTATCAGGATCATCGACACCGGTGCCCCCAAGACAAACTGCAGCCCAGAAAAGGCGCGCGTATTCTCTGAACTTCCCGTCGTGAAAAAACTGTATAAGGATAGTCCCGCAAGGGCGACCAAGATCAAGAGGCCACTGATCAAACGGAAAAACCAGGGCGGTGCCAGGGTATGTCCGAACGCCCGGCGAAAAAGAAGACTGACCGCGATCAGAAAGAGCCCGGCGTTCATGATCTGCAGGATGTGCCCGGCCCCCCAGACCAGGTCTTCGTTGTAGCCGTGGCTGAGCGGGATGTCTCCCAGTTGGACTCCGGCAATAACCAACGCAGCGATGGCAGCCACATAGATCAGCCCGACTGACATCAGAACTGGTATTTCATCCACTGTGGTGCCGGAAATCACGCTTAAATTCTTTAGCACACGCATGACGGAAAGGAGGATCCCCGCTGCCAGCAGAACCAAGCCTGCATAATAAATCGGATTAATGATAATAGGGATATAATTGTTAAGTGTCGGCTCCCCCTGATCCTGAAACGTGGGAATGAGCAAGGCAAGGGTTCCAATGGCGGCCAAAAAAAGCGCCATTTTATCCAACAAAAAACCGAGGCTGGCTGACGAAAATCGGGTGTCGTTGGGCACCATGGCAGTGTTAACGGCCCCAAAAACCGCCAAAAACCAGACTGCAAAGGATAATGCCACATGTGCAACCAGGCCTTTTTGAAAGAAACCCACCGGCCAGGGAACACTCTCACTAGTGGCTGGCGCCCGGGATAGGACGAGGAGGATGGCAAAGAGTCCTGCGACGGCTAATGAGACAACCGCCAGAAGACACCATTGCCACAGGCGCTGGCGCCCCG
>NHHQ01000082.1 GCA_002170915.1 Rhodospirillaceae bacterium TMED167
CGCATGGCGCCCACAGGCGAGGTTCGGCTGACCCAGGACCGGCGCTTTCTGACCCCCATGGTGGTCTCTGGAACCCATAGTCTGGACATGTGCCTTTGGCTCATGGGGGATGCCGCCAAACCGGTGTCCGTCTACGCACGTTCAACAGAGAGGGTGATGAGCGAGCTTGGCACAAAGGACGCCACGTTCGGTGTCTTCACCATGGCTGACGGCTCCATCTGGAGTATGAATATCTGCTGGGCGCTGCCCAAGGAATGGCCAGGCGCTGTTTATGGGCTCGAAATTGGCATCGTCGGCACCAAGGGGGTGATCGACATTGAAGACACCCACCGGGATGTCATTCTCGCCACGGAAATGCCGCAGGGACCGGGATATAATCCTGATGGGCTCACTATCGACGTCGAGCGCAATGTCGATTTCCTCACGAGCTTTCCGCCGGGTGATACCTATGGTGGTGAGTTGTGGGGGCCCATGCGGGAGGAGACCAACACTTGGTTCCAGCGCATCTACAATAAAAAGAACACGCCCCACGCGACTGCAGCTGAAGGTCATAGGAATTTGATGCTGACCATGGCCATGGACTTATCTGCGAAGACGGGGAGGGAGATTGAGCTCCCCATCGATGCTGCCGAACTGATGAAAGGGCTGGAAGCTTAACCAACTGAGACGGCGTCCAATTTCCGGTGAACCTGCGAGCGCGGATTACGGAACACGATGGCTGCTTTCAAACGGATTTGACCAAGCCTGATTGGGGCCAATCAGGCCTAACCAAATTGGACAAAACGCTGGCAGCCTTAGGTGCCAGCGATATTTTAGAGAAAGTCAAAGGGTGTGTGCATCGGCTCTGCCGGAGTGCGGTGTCGACCTAATGCCATAAATCCAGTCTTCCTGGTCACGCGGAAAAATGACCCAATGCATTTTCAACGGCGTGTCGCCGGCATTGACAACCAGGTGCGGTATGCCGCATCTGAGCATCAATGTGATTCCCTCCCTCACATCTTTTCGTTCGCTATCCACCTCCGCATAACCTTCCTCGTCGCAGAAGAAGGTGAGCTCGTAGCTTCTTTCGTGGACATTTTCGACGACGTGTGCGCCAGGCTCCAGGGCCTGAAGATCCGTGGCAAAGTTATTCTAGGCCGAATTGTCGGGCGTTAATTTCGCTGTGATATATCCCGGGGACGGTTGCAGCGAACAAAATGTCTCGCGGTCGTCCGGACCGTAAATAATGGTGGATCCCGTCTGAAATTCATACGTGTCTCCTCCTATCAAATTTGCATTCAATTCTCATGATAACTGAATGGCTTCCGGCGTAATGCGTGCGCTTGATCCCGCCAATCTAAAGGTTCAGACTCGGTCGACGTGTCAGTGGGAAACGATTATAGCATCAGAAAATGTGTTTGTTTTTGAGCATTTGAGTGGCTCTTCAAGCTCTGAATCCTGCTTTCGACACGGCGGAACAATGGATGCCTAGGAGAAGCCTCCCATTAAGACGTGAGGCGCAATCAACCAAGGAGAAAAATGAGCATGGTACTCCCAACAGATATGGCGGCGGTGGATATCCAGGAACCTGGTGGACCGGAGGTACTAATCCCTGTCACTGTGCCGGTACCGGACGTCCAGGCCGGTGATCTCCTGATCAAGAATGAGGCTGTCGGTGTTAATCGGCCTGATGTNGCTCAACGGACCGGCAACTACCCCGTACCGCCNGATGCTAACCCCCTTCCGGGTCTTGAGGTCGCCGGCGAGGTGGTTGCCGTCGGAACGGGCGCTGGCGACTGGAAAGTCGGGGATAAAGCNGTGGGTCTCACTCACGGCGGCGGTTACGCAGAATATACNGCCGTTCATNACGGCCACTGTCTGCCATGGCCAGATGGATTTGATGCCGCTCTCTCGGCAGCCATTCCTGAGAATTATTTTACCGTCTACTATAATGTGTTTACGCGCGTGGGCTTAAAGGAAGGTGAGACGTTTCTCGTGCATGGTGGGTCGAGCGGGATTGGCCATGCTGCGATCCAATTGGCTCAATCCGCTGGTTGCACGGTGATTACCACGGCGGGCAGTGCCGAAAAATGCCAGTTCTGCCTGGACGCGGGGGCGGATAAAGCGATCAACTACAAGGATGGCGACTGGGTCGACGAGGTTGAAGCCTTTGCCGGTAAAAAGAGCGTNGATGTGGTGCTGGATATGGTTGCCGGCCCTTATGTCCAGAAGAACCTAAGCCTCATGGCTCGGGATGGGCGTTATGCGCTGATCGCTCTCCTGGGGGGTGCGAAAGCGGAGATCAGNTTAGGGCCGTTGCTTCGGGACCGNATCACGCTCTCCGGCTCGACGTTGCGCCCGCAGACGGTGACGGAAAAAGCTGCCATTGCCACGAACTTGCAAGCCGATGTTTGGCCGTTGTTAAGCGCGGGTACCATCAAGCCCAATGTCTATGCGACTTTCCCCTTGGCTGAGGCGGCCAAGGCCCACGAGCTCATGGAAAGGTCGGCTCATCTCGGCAAAATTATTCTGACGGTCTAGAAAAGCGAGGAGCCTATGGCGAACTATAAAATCGGGGAAGCGACCAAGCGGGAGGAGGATTTTCGTATTCTGCGGGGGCGGGGCCGGTATGTCGACGACTTTCAGCTCTACAATATGGCCCGGGGTCACGTTCTTAGGTCACCCTATGCCCACGCGGAGATCAATTCTATTGATATATCTCAGGCTCAGGCCGCCCCGGGCGTCCTTTTGGTTCTGACCGGAGACGATTATCTGGAACGAGGGCTCGGTACCCTCCTGCCCATGCTTGCGACCAAAATGTCCGACGGGACTGATGGCTTCATTACACCGCAACCGCTCCTCGCGACGGATCGGGTTCGTTTTGTGGGGGAGGCGGTCGCCTTCATTGTGGCGGAAACCCATGCACAGGCTCAGGATGCCGCAGAGTTGATCAATATCGATTACACGCCCCTGCTGTCGGTGATCCGGACAGGGGATGCCACATCGCCCACGTCTGCTACCCTATGGGAGGGGAGCCCTAATAACGAAGCCTTCTTTTATACGGAGGGTGATGCGGTCAAAGTGGACAAGTTGATTGCCGGTGCAGAGCACGTCGTGCGCCATACCCATGTAATCAATCGGGTCACCGCGAACACCATGGAACCGCGGGGCGCCATTGCTGAATATGATGCGGAGGAAGAACGTTACACCATCCGCTGCACCTTCCAGTCGGCCTTCAGGACCCGTGCCATTCTGGCACGCCAGATTTTTAAGATACCACTTACCAATGTGCANGCAGTCGCTGACAATGTAGGCGGCGGGTTTGGCATGAAGGGCCACTGTTACGCGGAATACGCATTTTGCATGTGGGCAGCGGAAATTCTAGAACGGCCCATCAAATGGATCGGAAACCGTGAAGAAAGCCTGCTCACCGATGACCAAGCGCGGGATAATATTTCCGAGGCTGAACTGGCGCTGGACGATACCGGAAAGTTTCTGGCGCTCCGGGTTAAAACCACCGCCAATATCGGCGCTTATTTTACCTCAGACAGAGCCACCGGACCGAACACCAGCAATCTGGGCTCTCTGGCAGGTACCTATACGACCGAAGCGGTGAGGGTTGAAGTGTTGGGCGTCATGACCAACACTATGACCACCGGCCAGTACCGGGGGGCCGGCCGGCCAGAAGCGGCCTATGTTATTGAAGCGACTATCGACAAGGCGGCTCGGAAATTGGATATGGATCCGGTTGAAATTCGCCGGATCAACACGATCCCCGCGGAAGCGCTTCCCTACAAAACTGGCCTGGTTTTCACGTATGAGTCGGGAGATTTTCTAAAAAACCTGGAGGATGGGGTGGCCAACGCGGATGTCTGCGGCTTTAGGGCCCGGCGGCAGGCGTCAGAAAACACCGGCAAGCTGCGTGGGATCGGTGTCACGAACACCATTGAGCGCACCGCAGGTGGTGTGATTGAGACGGCGGAAATCCGCTTTGATCCCTCGGGCACCATGACGCTTTTGATGGGAACCAGCGACCATGGCCAGGGGCATCAGACAACCTTCAAGCAGGTGGTCTCGGAAAAACTGGGTTTGGATTCTGGGGCCATCCGGTACAGGGACAGTGACACTGATATCGTGACCGCGGGTTCAGGGACGTTCGGCTCACGCTCTGCCGCCTGCGGCAGTGCCGCGATTATGCTGGCGGTGGAGAAGGTCATCGACAAGGGCCGCAAAATCGCGGCCCATATGCTAGAGGTCGCGGAGACCGATATCAGGTTTGAGGACGGCCTGTTCACCGTTGCGGGGACCGATAAGTCGGTTGAACTGGTGGATGTGGCGCGGCTCTCCTTTCAGCCNACTAAGCTCCCCGATGATTTGGAGCCCGGTCTTTATGAAGTAGGGTCTTACGATGGCGGTCTGCCGACCTTTCCCAATGGCTGCCATGTCAGTGAGATCGAGATTGACCGTGCGACCGGTCAAATCGAGATTGTTAAATACACCGTCGTCGATGACGTGGGCACGGTATTGAACCCGTTGCTGCTAAAAGGTCAAATCCACGGCGGCATTGCTCAAGGTGCGGGACAGGTTCTAATGGAGGATATCAGTGTGGATCCGGCGAGCGGCCAGGTGATCACGGGCTCCTTCATGGACTATGCCATGCCCCGTGCCGATAACCTGTGTCATATCGATATTTCAAGCAACGAATTCCCAACGCCCAACAACCCCCTCGGCGTTAAAGGCGCAGGAGAGGCCGGGACGGTCGGGTCCCTGCCATCGGTGATGAACGCTATCAATGATGCTTTGGCGAGCGCCGGCGCCGGTCATATCGAGATGCCAGCCACTGCCGAGAAAGTGTGGCGTGCGCTGCTGGAGACGGAGGCGGCTTAGTTACGCGCCAGGCGCCAGATAACAAAACCCAGGCCAACAAGAGCGGTGGCGCCTCCCAAGACAGCGACATGATCCGCCTGAGTGAGAAGGTGGACGGCCCCGGCGCCGGGATGGGCGCTTGCTGGCAGGGTACTGATTGCTGTGGCGAATGCGGCACTTAAACTAAGAATTGCGCGAGTCATGTGCTACCTCTTTTGTCTTTGTTCTGCGCCGGGAAGACGCTACTTTCTCGCTTCTTTAATCGGCCATGAGGCTCCATTGGTCAAGGGCCTCGGTGGACTTTTCCGCAAAATGCGGAACTCTCAGACACAGGAAGCCCTCCCATGACATCTCAGCGCCCTATCGTTGCACTCTCCACCGGTGATCCAGGAGGAATCGGACCTGAAATTTGCCTTAAAGCGGCCCTTGATGAGGATGTACAGGGGCTTTGCCGGCCTGTTCTCGTGGGAGACCCGATGGTGATGGCAGCGCATATTGAGGGGGGCGGGTTGCGGTGTGCCGTGGATCCTGTCAGTTCGCTCGCAGACGTTAACGGCGCGACCAACCACCTTCCTCTGATCGCGCGAGATCATTTTTCCGATGCCCCGTTCCAAATGGGTGCCATCACGGCGCAGAACGGCGCCGCATCTGTAGACACCAGCGTGACCGCCATTCAAATGGCCCTGACGGGTGATGTGACGGCTGTCGTCGCCGCACCCAATACCAAGTCGTCCATCAATCAGGCGGGCATCGACTATGACGGCCATTTGTCCCTGGTGGCGCGGGAGACCGGACAGTCCCAGGAAGATATCTTCATGATGCTCTCTTTCGGTCAGGTAAACCTGGCCCATTGTACGCTTCATTCCAGCATCCGCCGCAGCCTGGAACTCATCACCCGAAAGCGCGTTGTCTCGGTCATCAGGGCGGTCCATGAGACCTTGATTGCCACTGGAACATCCGCTCCCCGGATTATGGTGAGTGGGGTGAACCCCCATGCCAGTGAAGGGGGGCTCTTCGGCGATGAAGAAGCGCAGATTATTGCCCCCGCCATCGCCGACGCCCGCGCCGACGGCATTCAACTGGAAGGGCCCGTTTCAGCGGACCTGATGTTGCACCGGGACGACGTGGACGCCTTTATCGTGATGCTGCATGACCAGGGCCATATTCCGGCGAAGGTCATGGCGCGTCATGGCGCGGCCGGCGTGATTATCGGTAGCCCTATTCAATTCGCCTCTGTCGGACATGGCAGTGCCCTCGACATCGCCGGTCAAGGCATCGCTAACCCCGATGCGATGATCGAGGCAATTCGCTGGTTCTTCGGAGAGACGCAATTGCCCTAGCGGAAACGGCCCTCAGATGGCAGCTATCCGCCTCACGACGTCCGCGCTTATCATTAAGTCGGCATATTTCTGTTGCATGTCGAACAGATTGGCCTCGTGCGGGCCAATAGCCCGATCGCCCACGCAGTCGGTGACGACAATGGTTCTGAAATTATAACTCATGGAATCAATGACGGAGGCGCGAATGCAGCCGGACGTGGTGCATCCCGTGACCAGGACGGTGTCCACACGTTTGACCGTGAGCCAACTCTGCAGGCTCGTGCCAAAGAAGGCAGAGGGCTGTGTTTTGCGCACAATATAGTCACCGTCGATGGGGGCAAGGTCATCGACGATCTGACTGCCTGGGGCATCTTCGGTGAGATCCTTGAGGCCGGGGGCCTTCAAACAGAATACGCCGTTATCGGCGCCGTCATCGGCATAGACCACGCGGGTAAACGCTACCGGCACGCCGGCACTCCGGCATTCGGCCAAAAGCCCCTTAGTTGCTTCAATGGCTGGGCCGATATTGCCACCACCAAATTCATCCGGATTGGCAAACCCGTTGACAAAATCGACGATCAGCAGTGCCGGCGCTGAGCCGAAGCCGCTTTGATTACCAAAATTCTGACGGTCATAGACGTCGAGATCATCGTCAGGGGTTTTCGAGGCGCCATCCATGATGGGCTACTCCCACTCACTCATAAACTGGGTGGCGACCACTTGCTCATACGTAAAATCGCCGGTGACGAGGCCGACATCTTTTTGGAACTTATTCATGCCGATCACGAAATCTTCCGTGATGGCAGCGGTATAGAACGGCAGGTCCCGCTCGACCACCTGGGCGATGAGGCCTGCCTCAGTTTCAGGGAAACGTTTTTTGCCCACCTCGGTGGCGAGGCTGACATCCTCCCGGAGCGCCTTTTGGGTTTTGACGAGGGCCCGCACGGCGGCAGCACAGGCGTCAGGCTCGTCGTCAATCATTTTCTGAGAGGTAATGAGCGCGGGCATCGTGAAATTAAAGGCGCTTGCCGGGCCGTCGCCGCGGCGGGCATCGATCACCATGGTGCCAGCGCCCCGGGTGACGGCCACCTCAGCCCCCATGCCGTTGGCCCAGAAGCCATCGATCTTCCCGTCTTCCAGCGCTTGAGCGGCGGTCACCCCGAAATTCACATTGTTGCCCTGGAACGCACCGGGCACTGGAGCGATATTGACCTTGTCGTTTTCGAGATCAATTCCAGCTTCGATGAGCAATTGTCTAAGTCCCAAATCAACCAGGGGTGCGGCCCCGATATTGAGCCCCTTAACCGCTTCAATATCCCCTTGTTTGGCGCCGATGTCTTTGTTGAGGATGAGAAACCAATACATGCCCTGGGCGAGTGATCCCAACAACTTCCCGCCGCCCCATTCGGGAAAGGCGTGGGGGGTTGAGTGAGCAGAGCCGCCGACGAATTGAATATCGCCGTCCCGCAAGACTTCCAGTGTCCGGTCGACTGGAAAGATGAGCTCCAATTCCATATCCAGGCCCTCTTCCTTGAAGAAGCCTAGGTCCACAGCTGCAATGGCCGGGAAGTATGAGTTGGAGATAAGATCAGGTATGGCGATTTTCATAATATTAGGTTCCTGTGAGATATTTATTTGTTCGTGGCTGCCTTAACATGACCGATCCGGGGTCCTGGGTTTGCTACGTTTGCCGCCGTCGGGCCGGTTTCCTCCGCCGGGGAGCCTTGTGCTTAACCATGGACCCTCCCCGTCGTCAGTCCATCTGGCGATCATGATGGTGACTGACTGTTTAAAGAATAATGCTGGGGTTGCGCAAGTTTTGGTCATAATTGATCAGGTTGACCTGTTTTACCAGTATTTCAAATTGGGTGCCTATATCCCGGATCTGATGGCCGCTCCAGCCGTGCCAGGACCTCATATCCTGACCTTGTAATTCGGTTACCTGGAAAACGGCACGGACCATGTAGACGTCGGCATCGATGCTGGAAAAAACTTCCACATTAGAGATCATCCGAGCCGTGCGGGAGACCGGGCGCTGAGACCAAGCCATGCCGGTCTGGAGGCGGAAAACGCGATCTTCTAGGCGTCGGCGGTCGTCAAAGGAGATGGCGACTTCCGTCCGGGGGTCGCCGCCGTCTGCAGAACCGGGGATCCAGTAGATGCAGTCCTGGGCGAAAAGTGCGAGCCAGCCATCAAAGGCCTGGTCGTCTAGAAAACGGGCTTCACGGTATAAGAAGCGAGTAACTGACTCCCGGAAAACCGGGTCGATCACCTCCCGGGCCGGCACCCGCCACGCCGAAAAATCACCGATCAGCTTGCGGTAGAGTGCGTCCGAGACGGCATATGAAACGGGTGAGGGAGCGGGGGGCATATCCATCGGGCTTCTCATACTTCCCGGGAAATGGCGATGTTCGGCGTGGCTGTCATTAGGCGGCGATATTCCCTCATATACTCCCGCATGAACACTTCATCTGTGGCGGGGCCTGAAAAGACGCCGTCTTCTTCTGTGATGCGGTCCGGAATGCCAAGCCCCCGGTGCATATAAATCCATTCATCTTCCTCTGCTGCGAGGCCGGCTTGGATCTGCTCAAAGTTGGTAAGGTCATCGACCTCGCCAAAATTGGGAAACGATTCTTGTGTGCGCATGCGAATGACGTTGATGTCATCCACGGCGGTGCCCAGTTCCCCGTCATCGTCCATGATGGCCGTGCCAAACCATGTGGTGTCCGTCTCGCAATAGGAAAGGGGCTGGTTCACCTGCACATGATTACCCAGGATGTGAAGGTTCGGGAATATGTTGATGTTCACCGGTTCGGAGGAGGCGAGGTCCAAGGCGCGTTCCGCCTGGTCCCCGCAATTTTCCCGAATTTTTTGTTCAAAATGTTCCATGCCTGGAAAGCTGCCTTCGATCTCCCACAATGCGCCGGGCCGATCATCGATGTTGGGCCGCTTGTCCTTAAAATGATGGCCATTCGGAAAATATTTTACATACATGGGCGCATGGTCGGGTGAGCCTTTGTAAAACGACATGCCTTTATCATCCGCTTCGTGCCGGTTTTCCATGGCGAGCAGGGAGCGGTGAGAGAACAACACATGGTAACCGTCCGCCGAATTGTCATAGGCAAGTTTCCAGTTGCCGTGGAATTTAAGCCGGTTGGCTTTGGCGTACTTAACCTTGCCGCCGGGATGCCGGTCGAGCCAGTCGTCGATTGGCTGCGCCACGGGGCCTAGGTAATCTGTCAGGCTGGGGGCTTCCAGATTGAGGGTGCCAAAAATGAAGCCCCGATAGCTCTCAACCCGAGGCAGTTGCGCCAGATTATATTTGCTATTGTTAAAGTCATCCGCATATCCCTCTGGCCAGGGAACGCCGCTTAATTTGCCGGAATTGAAATAACTCCATCCATGATAGGGACAGGCAAACGATTTTGCCGAACCGCTTTCTTCCCGGCAGATGGTGGCCCCCCGGTGCGTGCAACGATTATAAAGAGCGCGGATCACCCCGTCTCCATCCCGCACAATGATGAGCGGCCGAAGCCCTAGTTTGGCCGTCATGAAGTCATTGGGATTTGATATTTGGCTTTCATGGGCAAGGTATACCCAGACGGCGCCGAAGATCTTGGTCATTTCTTCTTTGAAGATGCCGGGCTCCGTGTAGAGGTGGCGGTGCACCTTGTCTTCATGGATCAAAGACTCGTAGTCAAATGACGGACCCGCCGAAATAAAAGTAGGGGTGATTTTCCCTGTTTTCGTCATGCATCCGCCTCCTAATCACCTAAGTTTATCGTAAAACCTTGTCGAGCATCAAAAGAAATCAAAATACTCGTTCTGCTCCCAGTCGGTGACGTCGCCGGTCGCAGTGGCGTCGGCGTCCGGGTGCTGTTCCCGGAAACGGTTGATTTCTGACTGTTTCAGGGCGAGAAAATAATTAACGAACAGATCCCCAAATTCAGCGCGGAACAATTTGCTGGCGTTGAGCGCACCATGGGCTTCTTCCAGGCTTGCCGGCAGTTTTGGCCGGTCGGCAGCGTAGGGGGCAAGGTCTCCTTCTCCGGGAGAAGCATTTTGTGCGACACCGTTCAGACCCGCAACGACCTGGGACGCAAAATACAGATACGGGTTGGCCGCGGGCTCTCCCAGCCGGTTTTCAAGCCGACTGTTGTGGTCTCCGGGGCCGCCCAGCACGCGGACCATCGTGCCCCGGTGATCATGGGCCCATGTGGCCCGGTCGGGGGCAAGCGAGTTGGGCCTGAACCGGCGGTAACCGTTGATGGTGGGGACGGCAAAAATGGCGGACGGGGCAGCATGGTGCAGCAGCCCGGCAAGATAGCTCCGCCCAAATCCGGAGAGCAATGTATCGCCGGCACCGGGCATTAGTATGTTATCACCTGTTCCGCAGTGGACGAGGGACTGATGTAGATGCCAGCCACTGGCATAGTGTCCCTTCAACTTGGGTCTGCACATGAAGCTCGCCATAAATCCAAGACGGCGGCAAATCTGGCGGGTTGCCGTGCGAAATAGGACGTAGTCGTCGGCCACCTTCATGGCGTCGCCTGCACTGAAGGTGCACTCAAGCTGGCCGGGCCCCCACTCGTTTTCAAAGGACCGAAGCGGCAGATTGAGTTTCTCATATATCTCGGCCAATTCGCTTATAACGGGCTGCATGACGTCGAAGGTCGTCTCTGAATGATAGGAAAACCCGGGTTCCATGGGAGAGGTTTCCAAGGGTGCCGCCCGCATGCCTGGTTCAGCGATGTTCGGATCAACCAGTCGGTCTTCTTCAAGTCGTGCCAGATACCATTCAATCTCCAGGCCGACGACAAGCGCCGTGTCTGTCTCGGCCAGTCGTTGAAGCTGCTTTCTTAGGATTTCGCGTGGCGCAAAATGAAACGGCCGACCATCCACAAAATACTGGTCACAGAGGATCCACCCGACGCCGGGTGCCCAAGGCAGCGCGCGGAACGTAGCCGGGTCTGGCACAATGATGAGATTTGGCGACCCGGTCATTTCCGGCAGCCCCATGCCCCCGCCTTCGGTAAAGGAGGCAAATATTCGCCCTCCCGCGGCATCAAGCGTCGTGGTCGCGACGTTGATGTTATATCCGTCTTGCAGTGTCGTCAGAAAGACCGGCACGCTTACTGTCTTGGCGCGGGAGACGCCATGTGGATCGGCCCAGACCAGCCGGATAAGCGAGAGCCCGTCCGCTTCCACCCGGCGCTGGACCTGTGCCGCCAGGCGGACTTGATCGTCCGTCCACAGGTCGTGTTGTTCAATAAAAGTGGCGGTGTCGGTCATGGGAAGTTGCTCTGGGTTCCGAGGGCGGCGGTTGCCGATGACATTCCGTTTTCTCCTAATATTATTTCTCGTGGATAGACAGGGGGCTATTGAGCTAGTAACGCCCCCATCCCGCTCAGCCTGTCATCAATACCCGCCGCCCGGAGGACGGCCCAAAAAGTCGCTTGGTTGCTTGTGACGATGGGTTTGCTGAGACGGTGTTCGATGTAAGGAATTAGGTTTAAAACTGGAAAGTCAGTACAGGACACAATGATGGCATCTGCTTCCGGCCGGTCGGCGGAAAGAATATGGTCTAGGATCGCGCTCTCAGGGGTTTGGGCGATTTGAATATATTCTTGCACACCGCCGCCGCCGATGCCGAGGCCTTGCGCGTGGACGACCTCGATGCCGGACCTGGCTAGGAACTCAATCTCGTGATCGTTGAGTGCCTGATGGTAGGGCGTGGCGAGTGCCACTTTTGAGATCGATAGTGCCTTAAGAGCGTTCACGATGGATGCTGCCGTGGTCACGCAGGGGCGCCCGACGATCCCTGACATGAAGCCTGAGAGTTCTGTGATGGGCAGCACCATGGAACCCGCCGTGCAGCCGTAAGCAATGGCATCCAATTGCGCTTGGGCCAGATCTTTGGTCGCTTTTGCCACATCGTCATAAAGAGATTTCTTGCCGTCCGGCGATGACGTGTCAGCGTGCAGCGGCATCCGGGTGGCATGGATTGAGATACCCTCCGGCGCCATCCGGTTCCACTCCGCTTCGTTGACCGTATTGGTCGGCGGAACGATCACGCCGATTTTGGCGCGGTAGCCGTAGGCGGAGGGTGTGGCGGCATGGCGGGCGGTCGGGCGGGGCATGGGATCAGATGATGCCATCGGCCGCCAAGGTTTCCAGTTCTTGTTCGTTCATGCCCAACAGGTCGCCATAGATCTCGGCGTTATGGGCCCCTACCTCAGGCGGGCCGAGCCAGGCCACGCTGCTCTCTGTCTCCGTCAGCCGGGGGGCGAAACCGGGCACCTTAAAATCGCCAAAAAAGTCATCTTTCACCGTGAGAAACATTTCTCGGGCCTGAAAGTGAGGGTCTTCCACTAGATCGGCGATGGAATTAATGGGGCCGACAACGACTCCGTGATCGTCCAAATGCTGGGTGAGTTCCGCCGCCGTCATGGTGCTCGACCAAGCGCCGATCAACCCATCCAGTACTTCGGCGTTTTCGCCCCGTGCCTTGTGATCCACAAAGCGCGGATCATCGGCCAATTCCGGCTTGTCCATGGCCGTGCAGAGGCGTCTGTACATGGGATCGATGTTGGCGGCGATGACCACGTAGGTGCCGTCCTTGGTCGGATAAATGTTAGAAGGGGCCACGTTTGGAAGCCCGGTGCCGGACGGTTTTCGAACGACGCCTGCTTTATCGTATTCTGGCAGTGTGCCTTCCATAAGCTGAAAGCAGCTTTCGGTAATTGCTGCGTCCACCACTTGGCCTTTACCGCCGCCGAGGGCGTCTCGTTGATAGAGCGCCATCAGGATGCCCTGGGCTGCGAACATGCCCGTGAGGGTGTCGCCTAGGGAAATGCCATTCCGGGGTGGCGGCATATCCGGAAATCCATTGATGTAGCGCATGCCGCTCATGGCCTCTCCCACGCTTGCGAAGCCGGGCCGGTCGGCATATGGGCCGGTCTGGCCATAGCCAGAGATACGCCCGATGATGAGGCCGGGGTTGATCTTGTGGAGGTCATCCGGGCCGAGGTCCCATTTTTCTAGTGTGCCGGGCTTGAAGTTCTCGACCAATACGTCAGCTTTCCTGACAAGGTGTCGGATGAGGTCTTGCCCACGCTCCTCGCGCAGGTTGGCGGTAACAGACTTTTTGTTCCGCGCCAGAATAGGCCACCAGACTGGTCGCCCGTTATAGCGGTGATGACCCCATTCGCGCATGGGGTCCCCTTTGCCAGGAGTCTCGACCTTGATCACCTCTGCACCAAAGTCGGCCAGGCGAGAGGACGTAAACGGTCCTGCTAGCAACTGGCCCATTTCGATCACGCGCACACCGGCCAAAGGGCCTTTTAGCCTTGGGTCTCGATCGGTCTCTGCTATCGGCATGTCGGTCCTTCCCTTTTTATTTGGTTAGTAAGTCACGTGTGACGAATTCTCTGAAAAGCGTTGGTTCCCGTCCTAGAATCCACCGTAGGACATTGGGGTTTCCAATCAAGCCGTGAGCATCATAGTGGGCGTTCATCTTGAGCATGGTTTGGAGGCGTTCCTCCGGCATGCCGCCTGACCGGGCCCCGGCTTCGAACAGTTCGAGTGATTTGGCCTGTGCCGTGATGGCCTTGCCGGTGAGGTCGGATAAGATCTTGGCCATGTCTGTCTGGCTTAATTGTTCAGGGCCTGCGAGCTGATAAGTCGCACCCGCGTGACCATATTCCGTTGCGACAGCGGCGGTGGCTTCCGCTAGGTCGTTCACGTCGACGACGCTGAATTTCATTTTTGCGCTGAACGGCATGGCGTGGAGACCTGTTTCCAGAACGGTATTCCAGATGGGGACCAAATGCTGCATATAACGTGACGGCTGGAGGATGGTATAGCTTTGTCCAGAGTTCACCAGATAGCGTTCTGCGTGTAATTTATGATCGTGATGCGGCACGTCCTCCATGAGCGGGTGCAGAACGGAATAGAGGATTAGCCGTTCTGTGCCGGCGGCCAGACAGTGATCTGTAATCCGTTTTGCAATGTCCGTCTCATCCGGATTCATGGGGGGACAAATGTGGATCACACAACGGCAGCCTGCAAGCGCAGCTCTCAGGCTGACGTCGTCATATAAATCACCCAGCACCGTTTCCGCCGCACCCAGTTTTTTTAACGCCGGCGCGGCGTCTTCCCTGCGGATAAAGGCTCGAACGACCGCGCCCCGCGCTGCCAAGGCTGCGACGACCTTGCAGCCTGTTTTGCCGGATGCGCCCGTGACCAGGATGAGTGGGGAGGCGGTCAACTATCAGTCCCTTCAAGATTTGATTTCAAGCGGGTATTTTTTATATTAGGCTCGCGCGTGTCGAAGAAAACTTGCTTATATTCACAAAGTCAAACCACATCATTCATACACAAGGGAGACTAGGGGAATGAAATTTAAATCTGTGTTATTGGCCGCTGGCGCCATCCTGTTTACGGCGAGCGTGGCATCGGCTCAGACCGTCGGTATCGGGACCACCGCTAAGGGTGCCACAAGCCAAGTGTCTGCAGCGATTGCAAAGGTTACGTCGCAACATGGCGGGATGCAAATGCGTCCTACACCGATGGCAGGCACTCAAAAATATGTTCCAGCCGTCAATGACGGCTCTCTGGAGTTTGGCGTTGCCAACATCATGCAAACGGCCTGGTCGATCAATGGTGAAGTCTTGTCTGAAGGACGGCCGAACCCAAATATTCGTCTGGTGGCAACACTGATGAAATTTAGAGTGGGGCCATTGGTTGGTAAAAAAACTAATTTTAAAACTGTCGAAGACCTCAAAGGCGCTCGCGCACCAACCGGCTTCAAGGCAGCGCCTTTATTTAATGAACTTGTTAAAACCGCGTTGGCAACCGGTGCCCTGACGGTGGGGGACACAAAAAATGTGCCAATTTCAGCACTCGTCCCAAGTTGGAAAGCCCTCATGGCAGGTAAAATAGACTTTGCCATTGGCGCGTATGGGTCAGGGTTCATGAAACTAATTGCCAAGAAAACTGGCGGCATTCGATTTATTTCTCTGGATAAGTCACCCGCCACTTTGGCAAAAGTCGCAAAAATGTTGCCGGGTGCAGACATCAGAACAGTACAGCCTAATCCTAAAATTCCAGGCGTCGAGGTACCAACGAACCTGTTTCATTTTGACTACATGCTATTCGCCGGCAAACACGTCTCGGACGATGTGACCTACAGGGTCGCTAAGGCAATGCACGACCATAAAAAGGCTTTGGTTGGTGCATCGCCGATGTGGCGCGGATTTAATCCAAAAGGTATGTCGAAAAAACAAGGTGACCTCCAATACCATCCCGGAGCCATCAAACTGTTCAAGGAAAAAGGTATTTGGAAGTAGAACACGTTCCTAATACTCTGGAAGAAACGCCCGTGCCGTTGTCAAAAACGGCTCGGGCGTTGACCTCATGGCTTGGCGCTGCGCTCGCGTTAATTGGCATCATTTGGGCCAGCGGCATTGTTGTTGATTTGGGCATAGCTCTCATAACCGAACAGGTTATTTGCGGGGTCCTCGGGTTAACCTTTGCTATAATTTTTTTAAACATTCGTGCCGGAAGCCAGCGCCTTACATACCTGCCCTGGTATGATGCCGTGGCAGCACTGGTGGGCTTTGTCCTCGGTTGGTATTTATTTTTCAGATATCCCCTGCTGCTTGACCAGGTTGCGTACATGCCGGTCGAATCATCCATCGTTGGATTTCTCTTGATCGCGCTGACGTCGGAGGCTCTAAGGCGGACGGCAGGCTGGGGTTTGCTGTGTGTCCTTTTTGTGTTTTTGGCATACGGCCTGTTGGGACATTTTGTGCCTGGTGTCCTCTCCGGTAGATCATTGGAATTGTCCAAATTTTTCTCCTATCTCGGCATCGATACCAATGCGTTGTTGGGCACCCCTCTCATCATTATTTTTACGGTCGTGGTCATATTCATTTTCTTGGGGCAGGTGTTACTCCGATCAGGGGGATCCGAGTATTTTACTGATTTAGCAGCCGCGCTGATGGGACATTCCCGTGGCGGGTCGGCAAAAATTGCGGTCGTGGCATCCGGCTTGTTTGGTTCAATCTCGGGCAGTGCCGTATCCAACGTCGCATCCACTGGCGTGATTACGATCCCGCTCATGCGCCAAGGGGGATATTCCCGAAAAGTAGCCGGTGCCATCGAGGCCGTCGCGTCAACGGGAGGGCAAATCATGCCCCCGATTATGGGTGCTGCCGCGTTTCTGATGGCTGAACTGGCAGATGTCCTTTACCAGGAAGTTATCGTCGCAGCCCTTTTACCGGCCTTGCTGTATTACATTTCAGTATTTTTGCAGGCTGATCTCGAAGCCGGAAAAATTGGAATTAAACCGATCCCCAGTGATCAAATTCCGTCGTTTCGCAAAGTGATGAAATCGGGGTGGTATTTTTTGGTCCCGTTTATCATCCTATTGAGCGCGCTTTTTTGGTTGAACGCTGCGCCCGAAACTGCGGCTCTTTTTGGCACCGTTTCTATTTGTGTGTTGGGATCAATTTTTTCATACAACCAAAAGAGGCTGACCCTCTCCACCTTGTGGCTGTGCCTTAAAAAGACAGGAGAGATTTCGGTTGATATTATTGTGATTGGGGCGGCGGCTGGCTTAATCATTGGTGTATTGGAAGCGACGGGCCTCAGCTTCGGGCTGACGTTCATGCTAGTTCAGGTCGGTGAGGGAAATCTATTTTTGCTTCTCGGCTTAACGGCTGTGATTTGTATCATTCTTGGCATGGGAATGCCGACGACGGCGATTTATTTTCTCCTTGCCGTACTAGCCACACAGCCTTTGATTGATCTGGGTGTTGAACCCCTCTCTGCCCATTTGTTCGTATTATATTTTGGGTTGATGTCGATGATTTCGCCTCCAGTCGCGCTGGCGGCTTTTACTGCAGCAAAACTCTCAGAAACCAAACCGATGGCAACCGCCTGGGCGGCATGCCGTTTTGGTTGGCCGGCCTTTATTGTCCCCTTTTTGTTTGTCATCGCGCCTAACCTGATCATGGTGGGTTCGGCTTTTGACATCGCGATTACCTTTATTACCGCGGTTGCCGGTATCTGGGTCGCATCCGCCGGTTTCACCGGCTATTTCTTGACTCGCCTGACCACGCTGCAACGTGGGGTCTATATTGCGGGGGGACTGTGCCTGCTCTTGCCGACAGAAGCTTTTGACGGCGCCGTCATAGTCCAGGTTGCTGGCGCTCTCCTTTCCAGTGTCGGCCTGGCCTGGGAGATAAAGCAGCGTCGGCAAGCCGTGGTCTAAGTGAGAATGTTTTTTCTCCGCGTTGGAGCCAATAACCTAACCGCAAAATGGAATAATAACGTAGTCAGTTGATCGATGCCGCCCTCTCTATGCCTTCAATCATTGAGGCCCGTCTCAAGTAAGGCCGAGCTTTGGCTGGATCGGCGATAATTTCGCGGAGGCTCTCGTGGAAAGCTTCTCGTTCTATCGGGTTAGTGTTTTCTAGATTTTTTTTGTTTTCGATGGTTTGGCGCTGAAGATACTCCTCTGCCACCGTTCGCCTCTGGCGGTCGTAGAGGTCAAGCTGATCCTCCCCCGCTTCGTCGACCCAAATCTTAGAGAGCTTTTCGGTCAGGCTAAACACGTCGTGAAGGCCAAAGTTCATGCCCATACCGCCAAGCGGATTGTTGATGTGGGCTGCGTCACCCGCCACAAGTATACGGCCGTCTCGATAGCAGGACGCTACGCGCTGATGTACGTTATACAAATTGCGGTGCACGATCTCGAATGGCTCCTTCTTGGTCTGAAAGCCTTGGAGCCGCGTTTCAATGGTGTCATCATCAAAAAGCTCCTCTTGGGAAAGACTGGGGTCAGTCGGGAAGACGACCCTCCAAATCCCTTCATCGTTCCAGCCCGGAACCTTAAAAAGGGCACACCATTCCGCGGGGTCGGCGATATAGTTGGTGAATGCATATCCTGCGTCGGCGAAATTATAAGTGGTCGAAACCACCAAGAATCGTTCCGGATGGGTAAAGCCGCCAAAGTCAACATCCATACATTTCCTGACCTGACTGCGTCCGCCATCGCAACCAATGAGATAGCGTCCCCGGAGGCTTTTCGGGCCATCAGGCGAGCTTACCTCCACGGTCACGCCGTCCTGATCTTGCATCACATTTTTCACAGTATGCTGCCGCAGTATTTCGTGATTATTGAAGTCCTGCAGGGCGTCATCAATGATATGCGACACTTTGTGCTGCTCGAGCATCAGCCGGAAAGGATAGGGCGTGTCCTCAGACAGAACACCCAAGTCAAAGTCGGCTACCAAACCGGTCTTCCGGTCACGGTAATGGTAATTCCGAACGACATAGCCTCGTTCAATCATGGTTTCCGTGACCCCCAATCTTTTGAACATCTCCAGGCTCGGAGGGTGGATGGTACCCGCGCGCGGGTCATCCTTGATCATCGCCTCCGCCTCCAACAAGGTGAAGGGAACGCCGTACTGGGCAAGGTTGAGGGCGGCGGTGTATCCGACGGGGCCGGCACCCGCAATTATTACACGATTGTCATTTTCCATTAGTCACTTCTATTCTACCATTTCAATTCAGGATTCGGCGGGTATAATTTAAGCCTCGCAAGCATCAACGTAATCCAGACTTAGACTTACCTAAGGGGAGCCCATGAACCAAGAGGTAAAATTAAAACCACAGGAACCATGGATTGGGTCCCGTGGCAGGATTGCAGTTATCCTACCGTCGACTAACATCGGCGTGGAATATGATTGCCAGCAGTTGATCCCACCTGGGGTGTCGTGGCATTTCTGCCGTTTTTTTGTGGAGCAGCCTGACCTCTCCAGCGACAATATGTTCCTGGCCTTTATCGAGGCCATCCGACACACTATCCCGCATGCCATGCGAGATGCTATGACCTGTGAGCCTTCACAGATTATGATGGGCATGTCCGCCGAGACATTTTGGGGCGGCCTGGAGGGTAATGCTGAGTTTACTGCCCGTCTTCGGGACGTGTGTGGGGATGAGATTGGCATTTGCACAGGCGCGAATGCTCTTGATGAGTCCCT